>JACMMY010000189.1 GCA_014378805.1 Moraxellaceae bacterium | reverse complement strand
CGCATCGCGGTGGGACTGGTGAATTTTGATTCGGTTTCAGCCAGCCGTATCGTGCGTCAACCGACCAACAAAATAACCGAATTACTGGGGGAACAGAACTCAGTTGAAATGATCCATCGTGATCAAATGGCTGTGTTTTAGTCTATTCTTCATTACTATTTTCTTCTTTGGCATCAATCGTTTTTTGGCGTTGGAATCCCAGTCTTTTAGCGTTTGACGCACAACGAAGATAGCGACCATTCACACGATTTGCGTACCAGTTTGTGTTGTAGTCACGGCTCAGTTTTGGGCCTGTGATTTCAACATTAGGCATGATCGCGTAGGGTGGTTCTTTATTGAATTTATCAGAATAAAGTATGTTTATCTTTTTATAGATCTCTGTATCTTCAAATTCTTGATCTTTTTCTTTTAGCAAATCTCCACGAATATTTGCATTGGAAAGGTTAAGCTTATTTTCTTTGACCACCATTTCAATTTGAGATTCGGTGTTTGAGCGTGTCGCAAGCACCTTTTTATCTTTATCATAAGACAGCATGTCACCATCATAGGTGAGTGGGATATCAGACAGCTTACTAATTGTCTGTTGGAACGCCGCATTACGGCTAGAATAAACACCAGAGTTGTAGTCCGCAAATCGGTAAATCGGTTTGTCGTAATCCGCATCGTAGCCCAGTAGTCGATTGATCCCGTAATACATGCCGCCATACTGCGTGTACATATCATCACGAATCGCGTCTTTTTTTGTCAAAGTTTGTGCATGACTAAATGCATAGTTCACATGAACTTGCATTGAACCGAGTGTTTTAATCGGGTTCAAATATTCTTTGATGTCCAGACCTGCAAGTAAACTGGCTGCACCCGTTACGACTGAAAGATTATAATGATCTTTAAAATAATCGAACATTTCTCGATACATTAAATCGAGGTCACGTTCTGTTTTTATTTTATTGATTTTCATCATAAAACTATCTTCAGGGGTCGGTTTGTTTTTCAACATTTCCTTGAACTTTTCTAGGCCAATGTCGCCTAACTTGTCTTGAACGCGTTCAAATAATGTTTTTTTTGCATCACGTGACAAACCCGCAACTGCAGGATCCGCTTGAAAATTGGATTCTTGATCAACAATAGCAACGATAGTGCAAATATTTTCTAGGGAATGCGGATAATTCGCTTCATCCATAATTGCCAATATATCGGTTGCCCAACTTTTACGATCTTTTGCGCGTGCGGGTATCAGACGTGCGACTTTGTCTTTTTCTGCTAATTTAAGATCAGGGTCTTCAACGGTTTTTTTTTCACAACCTGTCGTGATGATTGCGCATGACAATGCAATAAGAAGCGCGCTTTTTGAGCCGAATAGTTTGGAAGCTAATGGTAAATACCGCATTAAAAAATTGCCTGCATCATCATGAATAAAATCTGTTTGATGAAACACTAAAAAAGATGCTAAAGCAAGCGAATCGCTTGTCTACAAATTTATGTTTCGATATGATCAAAAAGACTTCAATATTGCCGGTATAGCTCAGTTGGTAGAGCAGCGCATTCGTAATGCGAAGGTCGTAGGTTCGATTCCTATTTCCGGCACCATGAAAATTTTTATTTATAAAAATAATAGTTTAAATGTGGGTGTTTTTTCAGGAAGAATAAAAGAGTCTGATGGATTGGCTACTTATTTTTTTACATATTAAAAAAGCCTTTGCTGTTTTCTAATTGAGCTGTAAATATTAAAGACACGACATCCTTCGCTAATTTTGTTCTCTTCGTTCTTGCGGTGTCATTCCCGTCCATAACTTGTAGCTGCGACTGAAGGCACTGTGCTCGGAATAGCCGAGCAGGATGGCAATATCAGCGATTGAGAGCCGAGATTCGCGTAAATAATTTTCAGCCATTTGCCTTCGCACGATCTCAAGTTCTTTACGGAAGCTTGAACCCGCGGTATTCAGTTTACGTTGTAGCGTACGCGCACTGGTATTGAGTATCTCTGCGACTTTTTTAATGTCAGGTTCACCATCATGCAAAAGACGCGCAGCAACCTGACGGACCTGCTCAATCAGTGCGTCTTCCCGAGGCAGTTGCTGCAATAACTGATCAGCCTGTTGTTCCATGAGCGCCATCATATTGGGATCGGCGGTCTTGAGTGGAATGTTTAACTCTTTGAGGGCAACACGGACGATGGTTTCATGTTGATTAAAAAGTACAGGGCAGCCGAAATAATCAAGATAGGGTTGAACATCGGCAGGTTCGGGGTTAAGGAATTGCACAAGTAAAGGGTTAAGTGAGGAGCGGGTCAAGCTACGATAAAAGTGAATCAGTGCTGTAATTGCGGTCTCATCGACCAGTGATCCTGGCATCCCGTGTTCTTTATCCCAAACAAGATCGACATAGTCAGGACTGTAGCGTTTTACCATCGGCGTGACATCATAGATTAGGCGCTGATAGTGCTCCAACCGCTCGATAACTGCTGCGAGATTTGCACTGGCTTGAATCACATAAGCAAGAACCCCGATATGTCTTGGTGTAATGGATTGACCTAATTTAAGACCGAGTAGAGGATCTTCGAGGTGATTAGATGCATTTTCTAGAAATCGTATCCATTGCTCAATTGGAAAACCCCCAAGTCCATTCGCCTGTGGCACTGGCCATGGATGTCCCAGCACGTCTTCAGCGTTCACGCCGCGTGTGTCTAGATACTCAAAGAGTAATTGTACAAAGGTTTCTGGAATCATCCGTCGGTGTATGGGCTTACTCATCGCGGGAT
This sequence comes from Moraxellaceae bacterium, assembly GCA_014378805.1. Taxonomy (GTDB): domain Bacteria; phylum Pseudomonadota; class Gammaproteobacteria; order Pseudomonadales; family Moraxellaceae; genus Aquirhabdus. Next base: position 30,106 of record JACMMY010000189.1, on the reverse strand, counting down.
TCACTTTTTTGTTATCTGGCGCGAATTATCAAGTCACTCGTCAGATATTGTCAAGATCGTTCATCGATATCCATTCATCATGTCAGTATGAAATGAGCCAACACAGGATTCTAAAATGACAACAATTGCAATTACGGGTATCGGTGGTTTTATTGGCATGAGAATGGCCCAACATGCGATCAATCTGGGTTGGATCGTACAGGGTATTGATCTTTCTCCCAAAGGAGTTGAGCGTGCTTGCCTGATCGGGGCGCAAGCAATCCAAGGTGATATTAATAATCCACTTGCTTTGGCAAAGGTATTCAGCGGAGTTGATCTTGTGTTTCATACGGCAGCAGTGGTGCAAGAGGATGGCCCGCGAGAGTTGTATGACCGAGTGAATAATCAGGGTACGCGTACAGTTTGCGAAGCGGCGCGTGCGCATGGCGTCAAACGCTTGATTCACTTATCTTCTGTTATGGTCTATGGCTTTAACTATCCTCAAGATGTGACCGAGGAAGGGCCGTTTGATGTGGCAGGTAATATTTATAACGAAACAAAGCTGAGCAGCGAACTCATTGCGCTGGAATTCAATGATCCAGAACAAGGCTTTGGTGTAATTGTGATACGTCCCGGTGATGTCTATGGCTTAGGCAGTGTGCCTTGGGTCATGCGACCACTGGAGGCACTACAAAAAAATCAGTTTGTTCTACCAGATGGTGGAAATGGCGTGATTAATCATGTCCACGTAGACAATCTTATTGCGGGTGTATTATTAGCTTACCAGCATGACGCTTGCGGTGAAGCATTTAATATCACAGACGATCAAGCGACTGCCTGCAATCAATTTTTTCTATATCTCGCCAAAATGGTCGGTCAACGTCGTCTGATTACTGTACCCGGTTGGTTGATGACTCGTGCTTTGCAAGTTGGTGATCTGTTGCTGCCCATATTTGGGATGGAGTCGCCAGTAAAACCTAGTGCTGTTAAGTTTTTACAGCGAAAAAACAAAATTTCATGTGAAAAGGCGAAGAACCGATTGGGTTATAAACCGACGATTCATCTTGAAGAAGGCATGCGCCAGCTCGAAATCGAATTGCGCGCTGCACGTATTATTCTTTAAAACTTCTCACGGATGATGACTACCATGACTAAATTTACACAGATTAAACATTTTGAAGGGACCCGTAATGCGCTCGGCCAGCAAGCGCGTGTGGAAAACGTCCGTACTGCTGCGGAGTTGTTTCGCAAAGATATGCTGGCTGGCCCGAAGGTTAAATATTACGAATCGTTCGATCTTGTGCGTGTGCCATATCCAAGTCGTTATGGGTTACGCAATGCGTTTTCACGCGAACATCTCGTTGAATTTTTGCATCTTCAAAATCGCTTGTTTGTCATTCAATTCGAGACGGCTGAAGGATTAAAAACATTGCTGGTTTCTCCTTCTGATCACGAACGAAATGGAGAAACACCGTTTTTTCGGCGTTTACAAGATAAATCGCCACGTCTACTGCAAAGTCTCGTTGTTAATCGACAATCTACTGTACTTAAAATTCTGGCTAAGATCGGCTTAAAACCTAAGGATGTGGACTATATCACTTATGATCATTTACATACGCAGGATGTGCGTCGCTGGTTAGGAAATGAAGATACGCCTGGATTGTTACCAAATGCTAAGTTGCTCGTTCATTTCCGTGAATGGGCATCGGCTCTGGATTTGAATCCTTATCAACGCGATTGGTATTGTCCAAATGGGATTGCGGGTATTCCCGAAAGTCGTGTTATACGGTTTGATGGAGATATCATGCTGGGTGATGGATTGGCGTTGATTCATACACCAGGTCATACAGAAGGTAACCATTCTATCGTCGTTCATACGGATGATGGATTGTGGGTGACCAGTGAAAATGGGATTAGCGTTGATTCCTACGCGCCACTGTATTCTACGGCGAGTGGTGTGGCAGATTATGCAGCTTCGCTGGGTACAGAAGTGATTATTAATGGCAACACACTTGAAAACTCAATTGATCAATACATTTCGATGGTGCAAGAAAAAACAATCGCAGGACCTTCGAAGCGTGACCCTCGATATCCCAATGTATTTCCATCTTCGGAAATGAGCGCATTTTGGATGTTCCCTGGCACTACACCAAGTTTCTATGTCGGCAAGGTGAACTATGGAAAATTGACCAAATAAATCAACGCTTAATCTGATTCGTTTGTGCTGCTCGATTCTTATCGAAGACACTTTTAAAAAGGCTTTCATGTGAAAACCGTAAGCCTTTTTAAATCTGCTGAGTTTGCGGTAAGTGATTGTAATTCAGATACCGACTCTGATTACATTAAGATTATAAGTCTTACAGTTTTCGATTCAGATTTTAAATCAACGCCTCTAATTGCACTCGATGTATATCAGGAATACGATCCGATTTCTGAGTTTTAAAGTCAAAATAAACTTGTACAGCTTTACCTTTAGCAACCAATGCATCATTTTGCCAAGCTTCTTGAATCACAACGAATGATGAGTTGCCAACTTTCTCAATACCTGTTTTCACCACAACATCGTGACCATAATGCGTTTGTGCCACAAAATCGACTTCGATACGAGCCAGAATCAACGTGAGATTTTTAATGTCCATATCAGGCGTGAAAATCTGAAAAATTGGCGCACGTCCTGCCTCAAACCAGCCCGCGATTACGGTATTGTTAATATGACCAAATGCGTCGGTTTCATAAAAGCGGGGAGTGATTGATAGACTAAACATGGCTTATCCTGTTAATTCTTGAGCGATTTAAAACATTATCATGGAATGTTAACACGTTAAAATTTTACTTTCAAAAATTAGATTAACCTCATCAGTCGTATATTTTTGTCGAAATTGCTTAACTTTTTACGATCGTATTACATCAACGGCATGATAAGGCGTTGCTTCCTGCTATCATTCACCCCTAGATTTTCTCGAATTACGTAGACTATGCACCCTTTATTTGCTTCCTTAAAAGATGGCTCACTCAAACTCGGTTTAAGCTTGGGTGATGAAACCCTCAATAAACTACTCAAGTATCAAGACAACTTAACGCTGTGGAATAAGGCTTATAATTTGACAGCGATTCGTGATCCAAAGGAAATGTTGGTCAAACATTTGCTCGATAGTTTGAGTGTGATCCCACATTTGCCAGAAGGACGTTTGCTAGATGTGGGGACGGGTGGTGGTTTGCCAGGTTTTGTGATTGCGATTGTGCAACCTGAACGTCAATGTGTGTTGCTTGATAGTAATGGCAAGAAAATTCGCTTTTTACGCCAAATGACTGCTGACATGAAAATGCCAAATGTTCTGCCCATTCAAGCACGTATTGAAGAACCCCAAACATTAAGTGATTTAGGTGTTTTTGATGTGGTGACGAGCCGCGCATTTGCGTCGTTGAGTGATTTTGTCCGTGATTGTGAAGTGTATTTAAAGCCTAATGCAGTGCTTGCCGCAATGAAAGGCTTAGTTCCAAGCGATGAGATGGCTATTCTTGATTCATGGGAACAAAAAACCATTGAATTATCAGTACCATCATTAAATGAGCAAAGACATTTGATTTTGCTGACTCAAAAATTATCTACTTAAATGTGCGAAGAAGTCTCGAACTTCATTTAAGATAACCCTACTTTTTACGTGTATTTGGAAATAAATCAGCGATGACCGACATCAAAACGTCAGCCAAGCCCACTGCGAATGCAACCAAACGACCAGAAATTTGGGCAGTTGCGAACCAAAAAGGCGGCGTGGGTAAAACCACAACCGCAGTGAATTTAGCGGCGTCTTTAGGCGTCCTCAAGAAAAAAGTATTGCTGATTGATTTAGACTCGCAAGGCAACGCTACGATGGGTTCTGGTCTGCAAAAAACAGAATTGCCATATAGTGCGACCGATATTATGTTGGGGACTACGCCAATTGAAGCCGTGATTCAGCCTACACAAGTCGGTTATCGCTTAATTGGCGCGAATCGTGATCTAGCGGGTGTCGAATTATCGTTAATTGATGTGCCACGTCGTGAATATGTTTTAAAAGAAGCATTGGCAAAAATTGAACATGAATACGATTATATTTTAATAGACTGTGCGCCAAGTCTCAATTTGTTAACAATCAATGCATTATCTGCTGCAACGGGGGTGATTATTCCCATGCAATGTGAGTATTATGCGCTGGAAGGCTTAGCAGACTTGTCTGGAACAATAGAAAGAATCCGTGAAGTGCTCAACCCTGATATTAAAATTCGAGGTGTATTACGCACGATGTTTGATCCACGTAATACGCTAGCTAATGATGTGTCACAAGAATTATCCACTCATTTTGGTGGGTTAATGTTGGAAACCATTATTCCGCGTAATGTGCGTTTGGCGGAAGCCCCAGCGCATGGTATGCCTGTCATGTTTTATGAAAAAGGTTCGCGTGGGGCATTGTCCTATTTAAGCGCTGCGGCTGAATTAGTTCGCACAGGGAAGAAGAAAGGACTCAACAAAGGAACAGTAATATGATGCGTAAGCGAGGTTTAGCGCAAGGACGTGGGCTCGATGCGTTATTAGGTTCAATTAAGCAAGTCCGTGCTGAAGTTGCTGAAACACACACACATACACCAACCAATGTCACGTTGGTTGAGCTTGAGCTAGATCGTTTACAACGTGGTATTTATCAGCCTCGCCGTGAAATTACTCCAGAAAGTTTAACGGATCTTGCCGATTCGATTAAACGCCATGGCGTTATGCAACCGATTGTTGTGCGTCGTATTGAAAATGTGACGGGCGCAGAGGCTGAATACGAGATTATTGCGGGTGAGCGTCGTTGGCGTGCTGCACGCCTCGCAGGTTTAGCGGTTATTCCTGCGATTGTGCGTGATTTGCCTGATGCACTTGCGATTGCATTGGCGTTGATTGAAAACATTCAACGTGAAGACTTGAGTCCGATGGAACAGGCTTACGCGTTACAGCGTTTCCATGATGAGTTCGGGATGAGCCATCAGGAAATTGCGGAAACAGTGGGAAAGGCACGGGCAACGGTCAGTAATTTGTTGCGTTTGATGAGCCTTAATGAAGAAGTCAAAACCATGTTGGATCGCGGTGATCTGGATATGGGTCACGCACGTGCGTTACTTGCGGTAAAGTTAGATGACCAAAGTCATTTAGCGCGTGTTGTAGTGGGTCGTGAGTTATCAGTACGTCAGACTGAGCAATTGATCCGTGAATATTTGAATCCGCCAGTGCCTAAAACAGTTCGTGTTTCTCCGCCAGATATCGGTGATTTGGAGCGTCGTTTAGCAGAGCGTTTAGGTGCGCGTGTTGAGTTGTTACATAATCCAAAAGGAAAGGGGAAGTTAGTGATTCGCTATCATTCACTTGATGAGTTGGATGGCATTCTTGCGGTGATGAATGTGCAATAAGTGGTTGTAATATTGAAATCCATCAAGAACGGAAAAAAGTTTTTTTAATTAGGAAGATTGCACGATGTGGGAGTTAATTAAGGCGGGCGGCTGGCTCATGTTTCCATTGGTTCTATGCTCAATTGCAGCATTAGCCATCATCATTGAGCGCGGTATTCGCTTGCAGCATCGTAAAATTGCACCAAGTGGTCTCGTGCAATCGTTAGCGTCAACACTGCATCAAGGCAGAATCACAACGAAACAACTCTCTGATTTACAACTAAGTTCACCATTGGGCGACTTGCTCGCAACGGGTATACAGCACGCAGGTGGTGGTCTTGAGTACATGACATTACAAATGCAAAATCGGGCGAGTACCTTAATTCACCGTTTAGAAAAAAACTTAAATTTGCTTGGTACGATTGGTAATATTGCGCCGTTATTGGGTTTGCTTGGCACTGTGCTTGGAATTATTGAATCTTTTCTGGCTGTGAATGTTGGTGGTAATTCTGACCCAGCCTTGCTGGCAGCAGGGATTTCACAGGCATTGATGTCGACAGCAGCAGGCATGGTGGTTGCGATTCCTGCACTGACTGCTTATCGTCATTACCAACGTAAAGTGGCTGATTTGTCAGTCGAAATGGAAGAGCAAGCGGGTATTTTGTTGTATGTGATGCATGGCGCAAAACATCCAACTGTCATTGATGACAGTGATCGTGACGGATCAACTGAATCGGTTCATGTTCCTCACACATCATCCATCGTTTCAAACTCTGTTTTTGCTCAAAAAATAGCGCCAAAAGCATCAACATTATCTGCATCGACTGATTCGTCAGTTAATTCGAGTCAGTCATGAAGTTTAGAAAGCCGCAAGTTGAAGAAATCTCTATCAATCTGACACCCATGATTGATTGTTTATTATTTCTCGTGGTTTTTTTGCTTGTTTCTACCAGTTTTAATAAATATAGTCGATTGAATCTTGTTCTACCACAAGCAACCGGTGTGCCAGAAGTGCAGCGTCAACGAAAAATTGAAATAGGCGTTGATCTCAAAGGTGCCTATACTGTCAATGGCAAATCTCTGGCAAGCGACAGCGAAGATGAACTTCGTGCTGTGATTGAGATGGCGAGTCATGGCGATCATACGTTGCCGCTTGTGATCGCAGCAGACGGTCGAGCGACTCATCAATCTGTTGTTAAAGTGATGGATGTTTCAGGTAAGCTAGGATTTATTAACATCAATATCAGTACACGCATTCCGATGGGGAGTAAGTAATTGACGGGCTTCGCGATCTACCTACGATTATTGGCTTATTTAAAACCATATTGGTGGGCAGGTGTACTGGTCATTGTCGGTAATCTATTGAATGCTGCGAGCGAGGTAGGCGGTGCTCATCTTGTTAAATATATTATTGATGCGATTAGTCATCAGGATCAATCGGCTAAGAATCTATTTCCGATGTTGATTGTTTTGATGTTTTTCTTTCGTGGAGTCGGTTCATTCTTAGGCAGTTATTACATTTCTGTGATTGCGCGTCATGTTGTCTACAACTTACGTCTTGAGGTTTTTGACCGTTTACTGACGTTATCGCCAGCCTACTATTTATCGCATTCGAGCGGTTATTTATGGGCTAAGTTGATTTACGATCTTGAGCAAGTGACTGCGGCAGCGACCCAAGCGGGTAAGACGTTGTTACGTGAAGGTTTAACGGTTATTGCATTGTTTAGCTATTTGTTTTGGATGAATTGGCGTTTATCGCTCGCACTGCTTTTGGTTGGGCCGATGGTGGCTTTCCTCGTTCGTAAAGCCAGCAAACGTTTGCGTAAGTTGTCACATCAAATTCAGGATTCGATGGGTGAAGTCAGTCATATCGTCAATGAGTCAATTAATGGCTATAGCGTGGTTAAAAACTACGGTGGGCAAGCCTATGAGCGTGATCGTTTTGATCAGGCATCAAAGAGTAATTTGAAAAAAAATCTGAAGATGGTGATTACCAGCAGTATTAATACGCCTTTGATTCAGTTGTTAATGGCCATTGCGATGGGAATTATTGTTTGGTTGGCTTTGCGTCCAGAAATTTTGGGTTCTACAACCAGTGCGGGTGATTTTGTCGCATATATTACCGCTGCAGGACTTATTAGTAAGCCATTACGCTCTTTGACCGATGTGAATGAAAAAATTCAACGTGGCGTTTCTGCTGCACATTCAGTCTTTGCACTGATTGATACACCACCCGAAGAAGATCACGGAAAAATCGTTCAGCCGATTACAGGTCAGATTACGTTTGATCATGTCAGTTTTTCATATATTGATGAAACCACTGCATTATCTGATATCAATCTAACGATTAATGCTGGCGAAACGGTTGCCTTTGTTGGCCGCTCAGGTGCTGGTAAAACCACGCTGGTTAATTTGTTGATGCGTTTCCAAAATATTACCCAAGGTCAGATTCTATTGGATGGTGTGCCGATTGTTCAGTTCACCTTGGCTAATTTACGTAGCCAAATTGCGACTGTGGGTCAGCAAGTGATTTTGTTTGATCAAACGGTTCGTGAAAATATTGCTTATGGTCAATTGGCGAATAAGTCTGACGAAGAAGTCCGTGCGGCAGCAAAAGACGCGTTTGCAGATCAATTTATTGATGCGCTACCGAATGGGTTTGATACGATGATTGGCGCAAGTGGTATGTCCTTGTCTGGCGGACAACGTCAACGCTTGGCGATTGCACGTGCCTTGCTAAAAGATGCACCAATTTTAATTCTTGATGAAGCAACCAGTGCACTCGATAATGAATCTGAACACTATATTCAACAAGCACTTAGCCATGCGATGGTCGGACGTACGACACTCGTCATTGCGCATCGTTTATCAACGATTGAACAGTCGGATCGTATTGTGGTCATGGATAAAGGGTGCATCGTGGAGCAGGGCACACATACTGAGTTGCTTGCAAAAAATGGTTTATATGCACAGTTGCATCAGCGTGATTTCGTTGATATTGAATAATTCGATATTCAGTAGAACATTAGTGAATACAATCTCCGATGAGAGGATCAACCGTGATTGATTTGCGGACAGCATTGCCAAAAGCATGGGCACAACAATCCTCTTGGTTATTGTGGTTATTACCTTTATCTGCTTTATATGCAATAGTGACGGGCTTACAGCGCACACTTTATCGCTTTAATTTGAAGAAAGCCTATTTGTCTCCAGTGCCCGTGATGATCATTGGAAATATCACCGTTGGGGGAAGTGGAAAAACACCTCTACTGATTGAGCTTGTCCGTTATTTAACTCAAGAACAAAAACTGAATGTCGGTGTCATTAGTCGAGGGTATGGCGGCGATACGTCTATTTTTCCGCATATTGTGCAGCCAGATGATTTAGCTGAATCAGTGGGCGATGAACCGTTACTGATCGTTCAACAAACGGGTGTGGCATTATCCGTAGGCAGTAATCGTCAGGCATCGATAGCGTGTTTGATTGCTTACGCAGAGTCAAAGAATCAACCCTTGGATATTATTTTAAGCGATGACGGTCTTCAACATTTAGCATTAGGTCGGCAATTAGAGTGGATCGTGGTGGATACAGATCGTGGATTTGGCAATGGTTTTTTATTGCCTACTGGTTTTTTACGAGAACAACTTGATCGTTTGGATACGGCCACTGTCATTGAGCATGGCACAGGAACGAGTGACTCACTGTATCAAATGCATTTGATTGCTGGCGAACTAGAACCCTTATCGCCATTATCTCTCCACCATCGCCTTAAAGCGCCGCAACCACCACAGCGCGTACATGCTGTTGCAGGAATTGGTAATCCGAGTCGATTTTTTAACAGTTTACGTCAACTCGGTTATGATGTGATTGAACATCCATTTGCCGACCATCATCCTTATCAACGACAAGATATACAGTTTGACGATGATTTGCCGATTATCACCACTGCAAAAGATGCTCAGCGCTTACAAGGTCTCATTTATTTCAATGTTTGGGTTCTGCCCGTCAAGGCTTCTTTGACCTCAGCATGTTATGCTTTGTTATATAAACAATTATTGGACATTGGCGTATTGTCAGAACGTCGCCAAAACCATCGTTAAACATTCAGACCTATTATCCAAAGTAAATTGTTGGGAAATTTTTATGCGTCATATTGTCATTCCGTCTCGTTTTGCCAGTACTCGTTTGCCAGGTAAACCCTTATTGGATTTATGTGGAAAACCGATGGTTTTGCGAGTGGTGGATCAGGCACGCAAAGTGCAGGGCATCGATAGTCTCTGTGTGGCAACTGATGATGAACGCATTGCACAGGTTTGCCGTGATGCAGGTGTAGATGTAGTGATGACTTCAGTTGACCATCCGTCTGGAACGGATCGTTTAGCAGAAGTTGCTCGGATTCAAGGTTGGGCAGCGGATGACTTAATCGTCAACATTCAAGGTGATGAACCGTTACTGCCACCTGTTTTGGTTGAGCAAGTTGCTGATTTATTAGATACTCATACGCAATGTGCGATGGCGACATTATGTGAACCCATCCTTCATTTAGAAGAGTTTCTACGTAGTAGTGTCGTGAAAGTGGTGCGTAGTCAAACCGGTGAAGCCTTATATTTTAGTCGTGCGAGCGTTCCTTTTGATCGTGATGGTTTTAAAGATGGCATAAATCATGTACCCGAAACTGCACGTCGTCATTTAGGTTTATATGCGTACCGTGTTGCGTTATTGCAGGATTATGTAACGTGGCCGCTGGGTATATTAGAGCAAATTGAAAGTCTTGAGCAACTTCGTGTGCTTGAGCAAGGACGCCGAATTGCGATTGCTGATGCTCGCGTTTCATTGCCAGCAGGTGTGGATACCTTTGACGACTTGCTTCGCCTGCGTGCTTTGGGCGCAAGTGCTTTTATTTAAAATAGGCGAATGATTGATGGCGCGTGCTCCAGCTAAACTCAAAGATGATGAGCCTTCAGCACTTGTTGTACATGCTCAGTCGCATTTCATGCCGTTATTGCCATGGCATCGCGCTGTCTGGACACGGCTAACCAGTCGCAAACCAAACTTGCCACATGGTGTGCTTTTAACTGGCGCGGTCGGAACTGGTAAACGTCGATTTGCGGAGCATTTAGCAGGTTGGTTGTTGTGTGATACACCGACTGTAGATGGTGCTTGTGGTCAATGTCCGAGCTGCGCGTGGCTCACTGTAGGTAATCATCCAAGTTTGTTACGTATTTCTCGTGAGGTAGATGCCAAGGGCAAACAAAGCCGTCAAATAAAAATTGATCAAATTCGTGACTTGATGCTTTTTGTACAGCAAACAGGGCAGGGTTGGCGTGTGGTGATTTTTGAGCCCGCCGAAACCTTGAACACTGCTGCGGCAAATGCTTTATTGAAAACACTAGAAGAACCAGCGCAACGTGTCATGCTTTTACTCGTTGCTGATCAATATTTACAACTTCCCGCCACAATTCGCAGCCGAGTTCAACAAATTCCGCTTGGACGTATTGAAACTGAACTTGCTGTCGATTTTGTATGTGATGAATTGGCTGTGACCAGTGAACAAGCAAAACTCTTACTCGCCATGTCAGGTGGCGCTCCATTGGCGGCAGTTGAGTTGTCAACAACGACACAATTTAAGCTTCGTGGCCAATGGCTTGCGACTTGGCTTGCCATTCTAACGGGGCGAAGGTCGGTCTTAGATGCAACAACGTATTGGCTGAAACAATTACCGTTATTAACATGGCTCAATCTTGTCCGCCAAATTTTGCGAGATGTGATCGCCTTGCAGGTCGGTTATGAGGTGATTCAAACCGATTTGGATCAGAATCACTTGAATCAGATCAAGAGTCGTTTATCAATGGAATCATTACTGGCGATAGATCAGCGTATCGTGTCGTTGATTGCAAGCCAAAGTCAAAATGTGAATCCTCAGTTAGTCATGGAAAACTTGATGGTGCAACTCTCTAGATAAATCCTCGATTAACTTTTGAAAAATGATTTATTGATAGAATTTTGCTCTGAAATAAATAATCCATAAAATTCAAACGCTGATTTGAATGAGTGCATGTAAGTTAAACAAATGAATTTTCGTTTTGTGTTTATTCTGTGTTTATTTTAGTTGTTTTCTTGACATTGTTACATTTTATGATTATATACTTTTCGGGGACGTGTTTAACCTAACGTTTTAAAAAAAAGAATGAGTGGAAGGAGATCATAATGAGTAGTGCTGGAAGCCAAGATTTTGAACTAGACGAAGCTTTTGTTGATGTAGATCTCGTACCAGAGGTACTTCATAAATCCTTACATCACAGTAAAGCATCGTTGCTTAAACGACGTTTGATTGATGATATTTTGCAAGAAAAGCGACTTCAAGCACATTTAAAAGAATACGACTTTGATTTAGAAGATGATTAGTGCATTAATATTTAGCGACTGTTAAAAAAAAGACCTTTTTTTTCTGACGAAGAAACGGGTCTTTTTTTTGAATAATTTTTGGACATTAATTCTAAGATGTAAGTCCTGTAGACAAATCATTGCGTTTTATTACGCCCGAAAACACTTTAAATTTGTTAGAGTAGCGGCATCTTTTTTGTGTATTGGAGTGTGTCTCATGGCGATCCTTGAGCTTGATCTAGATCTGCTGGCTGACTACTTAGACGGCGAAACCAACGAATTTGGATTAGACTTTGCCGCAACGCATGGTTTTTTGTGTGCGACGGTGGTTGGGCCAGATCTGAAAGATTGGCGTAAACATTTATTTGATGAGCATGAAAAGGATATTCCTAAAGAAATTCTTGAACACATCGATCTATGGCGCAACGATATTTTACAAACATTGCTGAGCGAAGAGCATATTGGATTCCCTGTTGAAATCGAAGAAATTTCAGTGGATTCAAGCTTAGGTGATTGGGCTGTTGGTTTTGTTGATGCTTTATTTTTAAATGATGAAGCATGGTTCGAGCTTGCAGATGAAGAAGAAGATGTCATTATGTTGACTTTGCCAATGATGGTATTCAGCGGCATTGAAGGCGAGCCTGACCTTGATAATGTACGTCAGAATCCTGACTTGATGGAAGAAATGGCAGAAGAGATTCCTGAGAATCTGACTAAGTTGTTTTTACTGTACCACGCGCCAGCAGGATAAATTTTAAAAAATTAACCTGAAAATGCTAGATAAAACGGGGAGTATCAATTGATGCTCCCCAATGTTTTGTGTACTCGGCGGCGTTTATGATATGTCTGAGTTAAGTTTTTACTATCCCCAGCAATAATACTAATATTGCCATCAATTTCCAGCATGGCAAGTTTTACATCTGCAAAATTCTCCACACCATGCTCACGCATTGCTTCTTTCAGTTCGTCGTTGCTAATCCCTTGCTTATCTAATATCGCACAATTCAACGTACCGTTATGGATGAGGACTTCTGGGTGTTCTGAAATTAAATCTCTTAGTTTTTTATTTTTAAACAACGTTTTCTTGATGATGTAATTGGCAGTAAATAAGACTGCTGCAGCGACTAATCCGCCAGAAAGACCCGTATTCGCGCCGACCATTGCATTTTGTACCGCATTACTAATCAGTAAAATCAGCACCACATCTGTGGTATTCATTTGTGATAATTCTTTTTTACCAGTCAGTCGAATGGCGATCAATATAAAAAAATAAACCGCAAGGCTGCGTAACGCAACATTGAGGTAGGGATTAGTAAAAATATGATCCATGATGTATTCAAATCGAATTATTTTGATCACAATACATGAATTAAAGATTCTGTGTATCGGAGTTTTATTAAAAATTAAATGTTGATTGTAAATCTATCAACTAAAAGTAATAGAAATGTGCTCAGCGGAAAAATTCATTTACAATATCCACTCTATTTGCGACCCCGCGAGATTGTTTGGTGATGAGTGCTATGAATTTCAAACGAATGACAGATTTAGATTTAACAGGTCAGCGTGTATTGATCCGCGAAGATCTAAATGTTCCTGTGAAAAACAGTCAAATTACGAGCGATGCGCGTTTACGTGCAGCATTACCAACGATTAAAGCAGCGCTTGCGCAAGGCGCCGCAGTGATTGTGTGTTCACATCTTGGTCGCCCGACTGAAGGTGAACAAAGTGTAGAAAACTCTTTGGCACCTGTGGCAGCTTATTTGTCTAATGCATTGGGTCAAGATGTACAGTTAGTGACTGATTACCTAAACGGTGTAGATATTAAAGTTGGTCAAGTCGTCTTACTTGAAAACGTACGCTTTAATACGGGTGAAAAGAAAAATAATTTAGATTTAGCGCAAAAATATGCAGCCCTTTGCGATGTCTTTGTGATGGATGCATTTGGTACCGCGCATCGTGCAGAAGCCTCAACCGAAGGCGTAGCGCGTTACGCTAAAATTGCGTGTGCAGGTCCACTGTTGGCGGCAGAGCTTGATGCACTCGGTCGCGCTATGCAATCTCCTCAAAAACCAATGGTTGCTATCGTTGCTGGCTCAAAAGTATCAACCAAGCTAGATGTCTTAACGTCATTAGCAAGTGTCTGTGATCAGATTATTGTGGGTGGCGGTATTGCAAATACTTTTTTAGCTGCAGCTGGGTACAATGTCGGTAAGTCATTATACGAACCAGATTTAATTGAAACTGCAAAGGCAATTGCAAGCAAAGTCAGCGTTCCACTACCGACTGATGTAGTCGTTATTGATGCGCAAAATTTAAGCGGCGACTTTATGGCGTTTGTTGCAAATAGCACGCCTGTTACAAAGAATGTTGCGGATATTGGCGACACAGATATGATTTTAGATATTGGTGTAGACACAGCAGCTCATTTTGCCACCTCAATCGAACAAGCCAAGACCATCCTATGGAATGGTCCCGTCGGCGTATTTGAAGTTGATGCATTTGGTTATGGGACTAAAGCGCTTGCAGAAGCCATTGCAACGAGCAAGGGTTTCTCGATTGCAGGCGGTGGTGATACTTTGGCAGCAATTGATAAATATGACGTTGCAGATAAAATAGGTTATATATCAACAGGTGGCGGTGCATTTCTTGAATTTGTTGAAGGTAAAGTACTTCCTGCTGTCGCGATTTTATTAACACGTTGTGACTAAGTCGGAATATTTTTCTTTGCTTTTTCTGTATTTAAGCTACTGAGAAATGCGTTGTTTTGTTACATCGTATTTTTTCTGTCATATATGCTGTGCTATTCTCAGAGCAGGTCTTAGCGACTTAATTTTTAATTATTACAGGAAATACATATGAAAACTTCGATCCTTCTCGTTGCTGCTTTGGCTCTTCCTTTGGCTTTGACTGCATGTGACAAAACCAAAACTGCTGCTGATAATGCTGCAAGTTCTGTTGCTGCAACTGCGGATAATGCGGCTGCTGGCGTAGCAAGTGCTGCTGATGCTGCACAAGCTGCAACGTCATCAGTTGCTGACAGCGCGACTAAAGCTGCTGATGCCACCGCAGAAGCTGCAAACAAAGCTGCTGACGCAACTGCAAACGTAGCGGGTGCAACTGAAGCGAACGTAAAAGATGCAGCAGCAAATGCAGCACAAGCAACTGCGAACACTGCACAAGCAACAGCTGACAAAATTAAAGAATCTAAATAATTTAATTTTTTAAAGATTCGCTTTACTTGAGTTTTGAGTAAAGTATATCTAAGTCAAAAAATAAAATTAAAAAACCTCGCTGATTGCGGGGTTTTTTATGTCTAGCATTTTATCAATCATACAAACTTCTCTAAATAAAATCAGTCAAAACCTCATCCAAAAAGGATTCAAGTAGGTTAGAATCTGCAGATTGCTTTTTTGCAAATCAGATTCATAAAACTTTCACATCGTTTTCATAAAGAGTTTTCAGTTATGGCACTTATTTCGTTACGCCAATTGCTTGATCATGCTGCTGAACATAGCTATGGCGTTCCAGCATTCAACGTCAATAATCTCGAACAAATGCGCGCCATTATGGAAGCTGCGGATAAAACAAATTCTCCTGTTATTGTTCAAGCCAGTGCGGGCGCACGTAAATATGCGGGTGCACCGTTCTTACGTCATTTGATTTTAGCCGCTATTGAAGAGTGGCCACATATTCCTGTCGTTATGCATCAAGATCACGGGACCAGTCCAGAAATTTGCCAACGTTCAATCCAACTGGGCTTTAGCTCAGTCATGATGGATGGCTCACTCAATACCGATGGTAAAACGCCCACGAATTATGAATACAACGTCAATGTAACCCGTGAAGTGGTTAAATTAGCTCATGCCTGTGGTGTTTCTGTTGAAGGTGAAATTGGTTGCCTAGGTAGCTTAGAAACTGGTATGGCTGGTGAAGAAGATGGCGTAGGCGCAGAGGGTGTCTTAGATCACTCCCAATTGCTAACGACAGTCGAAGAGGCTGCTCAATTTGTAGCAGATACTAACGTTGACGCTTTGGCGATTGCGATTGGTACGAGCCACGGTGCATATAAATTCACTCGTCCACCAACAGTCGATATTTTAGCGATTGATCGCATTAAAGAGATTCACGCAAAGATTCCAAATACTCATTTGGTTATGCACGGTTCAAGCTCAGTTCCCCAAGAATGGTTGCAAATTATCAATGAACATGGCGGCGACATTAAAGAAACTTATGGCGTGCCAGTTGAGCAAATCGTTGAAGCCATTAAGTATGGCGTGAGAAAAGTGAATATTGATACAGATTTGCGTTTGGCTTCTACAGGTGCAATGCGCCGCTTTATGGCGGAACATCCATCAGAATTTGATCCACGTAAATTCTTTGGTGAAACGGTCAAAGCAATGCGCGACGTTTGTATTGATCGTTATAACCAATTTGGTACATCAGGCAACGCAAGTAAAATTAATCCTATCTCACTTGAGAAAATGTCAAGTCGCTACGCAGCGAAGTGAGCTCGTTTATTGTTCAGATAAGAGTGTGCAATGGGTGCATTCTTATCTACAAATTAATTTGATGCTTCTTTTTGGTGCAAATTAGGCGAGGTGTGTTTTATTTTTTGCACCAAAATGATTCATATTGTTTTATTTAGATTGAGTCTAAGCATTTCTGATATACGTATGTATGTCATGCGGTATAATCAAAAAATGAGTTTGATGTGTTGTTAAAGGTAAGAAACACTTGATTTCAATGGACTGATTTAAGGCAAATTCGTATTAGTGGTCTATTTTGGTACGTCCTTTGCTTAGAGTATTCATCGTTTTTATCAAAAGTGTTGATGTTGTTGAAATCTTCTTAATGTGGGCTTGAGCCGAATGGCATAAGTTGCATTTGGTCGATGAGTAACTAGCAACTGTTTTACGATATAAGTTGTTGCATTGATTTTTTTATTGATTTTTCTAGCGCTGGAGCATAGTAAGCATGAGCAACAAGGTCCTCAATCTGATTAAAGAAAATGAAGCGGAATGGGTCGATTTCCGTTTTACCGACACGCGTGGTAAAGAGCAGCATGTGAGCTTTCCAGCACACACCGTAGATGAAAGCACATTTGTTGACGGTAAAATGTTTGACGGTTCTTCAGTTGCGGGTTGGAAAGGCATCGAAGCATCGGACATGATTCTCTTACCTGATCCAGAAACAGCGTTCATGGACCCGTTCTTCTCTGCACCAACAGTCGTGGTGACATGTGATGTGATCGAGCCATCAACCATGCAAGGTTACGAGCGTGATCCACGTTCTATCGCACGTCGCGCAGAAGAATACCTCAAATCTACGGGTATCGGTGATACTGCATATTTTGGCCCAGAGCCAGAATTCTTTGTGTTTGATGAAGTGAAATTTGACATTGACATGTCAGGTGCACGTCACACAATTTATGCTGAAGAAGCTGCATGGTCGACCAACAAAGACTACGAAGGTGGTAACTCAGGTCATCGCCCACGCGTTAAAGGTGGTTATTTCCCAGTTCCGCCTGTAGACAGCAGCCAAGATATGCGTGTGGCAATGTGTGAAGCGATTGAAGCAATGCTTGGTGAAGGCAAAGTTGAAGTACAGCATCACGAAGTCGCCTCTTGTCAGCTTGAAATTGGCGTGTCATTTAATACACTCGTACGTAAAGCTGATGAAGTTCAGGTCTTTAAATATGCAGTATTAAACGTTGCCCATGAGCATGGCAAAACTGCAACCTTTATGCCTAAACCAATGGTTGGTGATAATGGTTCAGGTATGCATGTACATATGTCAATTAGTAAAAATGGCGTTAACACCTTTGCGGGTGATGAATATGCAGGTTTGTCAGAAACAGCACTGTTTTTCATCGGCGGTATCATCAAGCACGCACGTGCATTGAATGCGATCACCAATCCAGCAACAAACAGCTACAAGCGCCTTGTGCCACATTATGAAGCACCGATTATGCTTGCTTACTCAGCACGCAATCGCTCAGCATCTATTCGTATTCCATATGTTGCGAATCCTAAAGGTCGTCGTATTGAAGCGCGTTTCCCAGATCCAGTTGCTAATCCATACTTGGCATTTGCTGCATTGTTAATGGCTGGTCTTGACGGCATCCAAAACAAGATCCATCCTGGCGCAGCTGCAGACAAAAATCTGTACGACTTGCCACCTGAAGAAGAAGCGTTGATCCCAACAGTGGCTCATTCACTTGAAATGGCTCTTGATGCGTTAAAAGCTGACCATGAGTTCTTGTTAAAAGGTGGTGTATTCACTAAGCCGATGCTTGATGCGTATATCGATCTTAAAATGGAAGAAGTTCGTCGCTTGAACACAACAACTCACCCTGTTGAGTTCGAAATGTATTACAGCTGTTAATTTGTAGTTCATTGATAAAAAAAGGCCTGCACTGCAGGCCTTTTTTTATTGGCGTTTTGATCAATATGGTTTAGATTTAGCTTCCAGAATCATTATGATTCAATTCATGATATTCATACTTAATTCTTTAGCTTTGTGGTTTACAATAAGATTATTAATTCGCATAGGATTTGCCTACGATGAAAACTTTTGAACGCATGAATAGAGTTGCAATAGGTATAAAACCAAAATTGCTAGCGAGGATGATGCTAGTGGGTTTTTTTACGGCAACTGTTTTAAGTAGTCAGTTAGCAGGTGCGGCTGTTTATAAAAAAGTGGATGCGGATGGTAATGTAAGTTTTAGTGATGTCCCTGATAAAGCTGCAAAATTGATTAGCGTTCCGCCATTAGCAACGGTGCCAGCGATGAGTCCAGAATTAATCGCAAGTACATTAGAAACTGATCCAAAGGCGGCTCCACTCTCTCGTGCCGAAAATTACACACTGACGATAATTTCACCTACAGCAGATCAAACTTATCGACGTACCGCAGATGCATTTTCTGCGAATGTGCAAGTCAAGCCAGATTTAAAGAACGGTGATCACTTGGTACTTTTAGTCGATGGAAAACCCGCGACTGATCATGGTTCAACCGAAGAAATGGAGCGGGGTCAGCATCAATTTTCGGCAAAAATTGTGAACGCTAGTGGACGAGTATTGATGTCTAAATCGGTTTCTTTCAATGTACTTCAAAGTAATGTAAAGCAACAAGCGCCTATTGGAAAACCTCCAGTCGGAAAAAAACCTTAGGATGAGTTCAGCATCTTTGCGCAAGTATGCTGAGCATCAGCATATGACGCGCTGGTTTACTGTTAAAAATAAGCATCATGACTTATTAGATTCTGCTTCACCGTCAATTAGAGCTTGGTTATTAGCACAAGGTTCATTGACTCAGCAGATACGTGCTCATGCAAATGGTCAATTTCGTGTTTTACCTTTGCAAGAATCTCTTCAGCATCCAAAGCGTGATGAAATTAAACCGCTCAATATCAAGCCTTCACAACGTGTCTGGGTTCGTGAAGTGCTGTTATATGGTAATGATCTAGAGCCGTGGGTGCACGCACGTAGTGTCATGCCATTACGGACATTAAGAGGTTCGGGTCGACGACTAAAATTGTTAAAAAATCGCTCATTAGGATCCGTGTTGTTTGAGCGCGCGGGTGTGCAAATTGTGCCTAAGTATCAGCAACGAAAGTCTAGACAACTTTCGAAACTTAACGAGGGTTGGACGCGTAGAACAACCTATGTCTGGCATCATAAATATTTGTTAGTACAAGAAACATTTTTACCTGCTTTTATGGAAGCATTGAGTCAATAAAACCTTTTATATTACTTTTGAAAGCGAGCTTTTGATGAGTTCTCCTGTGCACACTCAATCGATTACTTGGCAAGAACGCCTGTTTGCTTATGTGCAACTTACGCGGTTAGATCGACCTGTGGGTATTGAGCTATTACTTTGGCCAACGTTATGGGCGGTTTGGTTAGCCGGAACAAAAACGTTTGTACTTCATCCTTCATGGTTAATTTTATTGGTTTTTTCACTCGGCGTTGTATTGATGCGATCAGCGGGCTGTGTGATTAACGATTTCGCAGATCGTCATGTCGATGGAAAAGTCGAACGAACAAAGAATCGACCCCTAGCGAGCGGCAAGGTTTCATCAAAAAGCGCATTAATACTCTTTGCGGTACTCATTGCGCTGAGTGCTTCGTTATTACTATTCCTGCCATTAGAAACGCTTTATTGGGCTTTCGGTGCTGTTTTTTTAGCAACGCTTTATCCTTTTATGAAACGCTGGACGTATTTGCCGCAGTTTGTTTTAGGTGCTGCTTTTTCTTGGGCGATTCCAATGGCTTTTGTGGCGCAAGGTCAAACGCCAGACTTGGTTTGTTGGTTGTTATATATAGCTAATTTATGTTGGACAGTTGCCTATGACACACAATATGCCATGACTGATCGCGAAGATGATTTAAAAGCTGGAATTAAGTCAACAGCCATTCTGTTTGCCAATAATGATTTATTGATCATTGGTTTTTTGCAGTTACTGTTTTTGACATTGATGGCGATCGTGTTTTATCTGTTGAATTTGAGTATTCCAGCCTATATTGGATTGGTCATTGCCTTTATCCTATTTGGGCTACAGTATTTACAGACCCGTGATCGGTTGCCTGCGCATACCTTTAAAGCCTTTTTGAATAATTGCTGGGTTGGGCGCGCTGTTTGGCTAGGTGTAGTTGTTGCTCTTTTTTAAGCAACTATTTCCTGCTAATAATTTTTAATGAAAGATTTGCAATGAAAATATTCGATTTCGAAATCCAATGTCGTTGAAAAATCTTCACATGGTATAATCTGTTTTTATTGCATCGTTTATTTGCTGAGTAACATGACGGATACTTTGAATACCCAGTCAACATTTGATCTTCCTACTGTACGCTATATTGAGCTGACAGATGAAGTCGCAACGTCCAAAATTGCCTCACAACTTGCACAGGTTTTTCCGGCTGGAGTGATTTATTTAATCGGTGGTTTAGGCGCGGGGAAAACAACCTTTACGCGCGCTTTGCTACAGGAAAAAGGTCATATCGGCGCTGTCAAAAGTCCAACGTATACTTTGGTTGAACCTTACCAGATTAAGGGACAGTCCGTTTTTCATTTTGATTTATATCGTTTAAATGATCCCTTTGAACTCGAGCTAATGGGAATTCGTGATTATTTGGATGATCGCAATGCGTTAATATTGATTGAATGGCCACAAAAAGGTGAGTCAGTCATTCCTGCCGCTGATTTGCAGTTAACCTTACAAATTGCGGATGACGATATCACGCGACATTTAAAAATTGAAGCATTTGGTCCAATTGGAATTGCGGCATTAACGGCGCTTAATTGCGACTTTTCGCAAGTTCAAAAAGGCTGGGAAGCCCCCTAAATGAATGATTCTACAGTCAACTCTTCAACCGCTTTAAACGCATCACGTATTTATAAACTTCCTGCGGTACTCGCCAACCAAATTGCTGCGGGTGAAGTCGTTGAGCGTCCAGCATCCGTCGTTAAAGAGTTAGTAGAAAATGCATTAGATGCAGGCGCGACGCGAATTGAAGTGAGAATCCAGCAAGGCGGTTCTTCACTGATTGAAGTCTTGGATAATGGCTGTGGTATTCATCCTGATGATTTAGTGCTTGCTGTATTACGTCATGCAACTAGTAAAATTTCCACAGCAGAGCAGTTGGCTGCTATTGCAACCTTAGGTTTTCGTGGTGAGGCGTTAGCATCCATCGCGGCTATTTCGCGCTTCAGTTTGTCGAGTAGCCAAACCGATGACGGCTTGGGTTTTGAGGTCATGGTTGATACGGCAATTGATCATGAGATAGCGCAAGTTTCGCTGAAGGAACTTATTAGCCCTAAGCCTGTCGCACATGCTCGCGGTACACGTGTTGTAATTCGTGACTTATTTTATAACGTGCCTGCACGCCGTAAGTTCCTCAAAAGTGTCGCGACAGAATATAGCCATATCGAAGAAGTCATACGTCGGATGGCGTTGGTGCATTTCGATGTGGCATTTGTACTGATCCATCAAGATCAACGCAAAATGGATTTTCCGATTGCGGATAGCGGCGAACTACGATTACAACGTGTGCGTAAAATTTTGGGCGGTCGTTTTGCTGATACTGCGCATTGGGTAGATTCGCAAAGTTTAGATTTACGTTTGGCGGGCTGGTTGGGTCATCCTGCAGAAGCACGCGGACAACCTGATTTACAGTATTTATATGTCAATGGACGCGTGGTGAAAGATCGCAGTGTCAGTCATGCCTTACGAATGGCCTATGAGTCAGTTTTGCATGGGCATCGTCATCCTGCATTTCTGTTATTTCTTGAGATTGATCCAGAACGCGTCGATGTCAATGTTCATCCGACCAAGCATGAAGTACGTTTCGTGGCACAGCGCGAAGTCCATGAGTTTGTTCGGCATCATGCCAAGCAAGTGCTGTCACAGTTTCAAACTGCGCCTGCTGAACTTGCTGATGCATTGCATCCGACTCAACGTCAACCTGAGCAAGTGCAATCGGTATTGGGTCTGCATCAATATGACATAGGTACGACATCTGTTGATAGTCAATTATTAGATAGACCACAAAATCTTAACCATGACTTCTCGCAAAATAATGGGTTTCAACAGCAATCGAATTTAAATTCATATTCTACTCAAAACTTTCAAGATCGAGGCGTTCAGTCAGCTCTAAGTCAATATCAGCAGGCATTACGACCTACAACCAATCCAAATTCTGACGATGCGCCACAAACCAAGGATGAATATCCATTAGGAATTGCGCTTGCGCAGTTGCATGGAATTTATATTTTGGCACAAAACCGCGATGGTTTGATTATGGTGGATATGCACGCAGCACATGAACGTATTCTGCTGGAGCAACTCAAACTGGCATGGGATGCCAATAAAGCCGAGCAGTGGCAAACGCAGCCGCTTTTAGTGCCGCTCGCAGTCGATGTTACCTCGCAACAAGCGCACCGGGCAGAACAAATTCAAGATAGCTTACATCGTTTGGGTTTAGAGATTGACAGACAAGGCGAGCAGACCGTTATTGTGCGTGCAGTGCCAGCATTATTAGCCAGAGGAAATATCATTACCTTGGTTCAGCAGTTATTGTCTGATATTGATTTGTCTGAACCAGATCATCAAAAGCAAACGGAAACTGATCTAGTTGTAAACACCAATAATAGTGGCTTGATTCGCGCAAGAGATCGTATTCTCGGCACAATGGCATGTCATGGAGCAGTACGAGCGCATCGCCAGCTCAGTCTTGCAGAAATGAACGGTTTACTTCGACAAATGGAACATACACCGTTTGCTAGCCAATGCAATCATGGTCGTCCAACATGGCGCGCATTTCCACTATCTCAGCTTGATAAATTATTTGCCAGAGGCGATTGATTGACTTTACTTAAAAAACCCACTGAATTTCCTCCCGCCATCTGTTTAATCGGTCCTACAGCCAGCGGTAAAACAGGATTGGCTTGTGAATTATATAATTCGGGTAAATATGAAATTATTTCAGTTGATTCGGCGTTGGTCTATCGTGGTTTAAATATCGGAACGGCTAAACCTACCGCAGAAGAATTACGTCAATATCCGCATCATTTGGTCGATATTATTGAGCCAGAAGAAGTCTATTCCGCTGCAACTTTTGTGGAAGATGCCACACGCTTAATCGCTGATATTCAACAACGAGGAAAAATTCCGTTACTTGTCGGCGGAACGATGTTGTATTTTCGCAGTTTGTTATCAGGCATGGCTGCGATGCCAGCAGCTGATGCAGCTATTCGCGCAGAAATTACAGCACAAGCTGAACTATATGGTTGGGATTGGATACATCAGCAATTGTCACTCGTTGATCCACGTGCGGCACAACGATTTCTACCGAGTGATCGCCAACGCGTGATGAGGGCTTTAGAGGTTTTTCGGATCAGCGGGCGAGCAATCAGTGATTATCATGATGAACAGGTTATAGAGTCATCATCAGATCGTTTCAAAATTTACGCCTTAGTGCCAGATCGTGCACTGTTACATGAGCGTATTGCGCTTCGTTTGCATCAAATGTGGGAAGCAGATTTTATTGATGAGGTTAAAACGCTTCGGCAACGCCCATTTCTGACTTCTGAGTTTCCATCAATGCGCGCAGTTGGTTATCGACAGGTTTGGGAGTATTTAGATCAAATTGAAAATGAAATACCGCTTATCGCACAAAATGAACTGCTCACAGAATACCAATTGACTGTTAATACCAATAAAAACATACTAGATATGAAGAATCGTGCATTATATGCCACAAGGCAACTTGCAAAGCGTCAGTATACTTGGATTAGATCTTTACGCGATTCACACACTGTTCAGGTATTTAATACACTTAATGAAGGTTTTCTTCACTTGCGTAGTTGAAGAGAATGCCTCAAAATTGTACCTCTTGTCGTGTGACATAAGAAATTCAATTAGCAGCTAATTGTGGCAGCTTTTTATTTAGAGTTATTTTTAAGTTTTTGGAGAGAATGAAATGTCTAAAGGTCAAACATTACAAGATCCGTTTTTAAATGCCTTGCGCAAAGAGCGTATTCCAGTTTCAATTTTCTTAGTGAATGGAATTAAACTGCAAGGACAGATCGAATCTTTTGATCAGTATGTTGTTTTACTCAAAAATACTGTTAGCCAAATGGTTTATAAACATGCCATTTCTACCGTTGTACCAGCACGTAATCCACGTCCTGCTACTGGCGTAGAACAACCAACAGGCTTTGCTGCACCTACAGCAGGTTTCGGGCCTCAAGGTGGTGGTTTTGGTAGCCAACCTACTGGTGGTTTCGGTGCGCCACGTGGTTTCGGTGCAGCACAACCCTCAGGTTTTGGTAGTCAAGGTGGTTTTGGTGCACAAGGCGGTTTTGGTTCAGGTTATGGCCATACTCCAGGTAATCAAGCACCAAATTTTGGTGAACATAAAGATTCTGAAGATGACGGTAGTGACAACAATAATTTCTAATCATTTGATGATTAGTTATTAATAAAAAATAGCACCGCTTTAATGCGGTGTTTTTTTGAGATAATTAAACTGATTATTAATAATAAATGAAAATTAAGAAATTAATTCGATCTTTAATATTATAATCGGATATATTCTATTTTTTAAGTGTATGTGATTCTTACTCACAATGACCCATACATAAAATATAGGTCATTATGATATTAATTTTTATTTGCTATCACGCATATTCACATAAGCTGTTGCACGAATTTCTCGCAACCAGTTATCAAGTTCAACTGGGAATTGGCGTTTATATAAAGTTTGTTTTGCAACATCTCGACGATATTGCTCAGTCATATCTTTATCCCGAGTTTCATTCACTTCTAAAATATGCCAACCATACTGCGATTGAAATATTGGACTTAATTGACCAACAGGTGTTTTTAACATCATAGCATCAAATGCTGGAACCATTTCACCTGCGGATACCCAACTTAAATCTCCTCCGTTTTGAGCAGAACCTGGATCATCAGAGTAAGTTTTTGCGAGTTCTGAAAAAGATGCACCCGCTTTAAGTTTTGTATAAATATCATCGATCTTCAGTTTTGCGTCAGCGGGGCTGGTCACTTCGTTTATTTTTGCAAGAATATGTCTGACATGATATTGATGTACCATTGCGCCAGCCGCACCGCGCATTCCAACAGATTGCAAAATATCGACACCTTCTAAAGTAACGAAAGGTTTGCTGAACTCACCTTGCTTTAAGCTTGAAAGTGCTTCAATAAAGGGAGTCGGAAGCTCATCAGATTTGTGCCAACCTTGCTCTCCACCTTGAAGTTTATATTGAGCGATCAAGGACTCTAGGGGTTTACCTGCACGGAGTTGATCTAAGACAACGTTTGCGATCGCTGTTGCTTTAGCGATTTCTTGTACGTTAGATTTATCTTCGATGGGTACTTGGATAATATTGAAATTAAATTCAGTTTTAAGTGCTTCAGCACTTTGAGGTGAACTAAGGAAGTTGTCCACGTCTTTATCGGTAATTTTAAGTCGACTTGCAACGCGTTGTTGTTGTAAGCGATTAATATTTAAATCGTCTAGAATTTGCTGACGGAACTCTGCAAAACCATTTGGTTTAATTGCGTTGAGTTTCTTTTCGAACTCACTACGTGATGAGAGACCTTGTTGCTGAACCATATTGTCAATGGCAGCATTGAGCGTGTTGTCATCAATACTCACACCGCTACGAGCAATAATTCCTAACTGAATTTTGCGCAAAATCAGTTGTCGAATAACATCTGCTTGTAGTACATCATCCGGCGGTATCGATTGTTTGTGCGCTAGAATCTGTTGCTTCGCACCCTGCATCGCTTGAGTAATATCACTCGCTAAAATGATTGAATCATCGACAACAGCAACCACATAATCAAGTGGTGTAGCAACCACAGTAGTCTGAGTTGCCGCACTTACGCTATTTGGAATGACTAAAGCAATACTCGATGCACTTAAGCTCAATGCTGAGGTTAATGCTCTAGCAAAAAATAGTTTTTTACGAAAAAAAGTCTGATTTTGAGTCTGACCAAAAGCATTGTATAAATCTTTGTTTAACGTTTTTGCCACGATGAGTCTACCTGCGTGAATCCATAAATTTTCTGCTTAAGCAGGGCTGTAAGAGGACTTTCAGAATTACTTGCTAATCCCTTAAATGTAACTTGGAAGACGATTCCTGTATGTGCGCGCGTTGTGCGTGGATCTTCAAAGTCGTTGTAATACGATCGACCATAAACAGAAACACTCCAACAGCATGAATCATAATCTACACCAATAAGTGCATCACGAGCTGCACTGGTCTGATAATCGTACTGCACCGAACCTAATATCCTAAAATTATTATAAACAGGTTGTACAAAAGAAGCCGTAGCTTGCCTTGAACCAATTTGATGATCTTCTGTAACATTGCGTCTAAAAATATACCCTAAGCTCAACACACTGCCTATATCCGTAGTGTAATGAACGTCAGATGAGTTCGCTGAAAATTTTCCAGAAGCAAGCCATAAAGAGCTACCACTATAGCTAAGATGTTTACTCCATGTTGCACCAAGATCGAGACCTATGCCCGATGATCTTGCAGTACCGATTGCATCTGCCGCAAATAGTTTAGTCTCGCGATCATTGAAATAAAACCGATCAGCAACGCCAATTCTGAGACGTTCAAGTCCATCAGCATCATATAGTCGACTAGTGAGTCCTAGCGTAGCGAAATTATTATCATCTAAGCGGTCATTACCGACAAAACGTGATGGGTTAAACAGTTGATTATAATTACTTGATGTATACGTTGTATCAAAGACAGGTAGTGCATCTTGATTGACATAAGGCGAATAGGCATAAAAAAATCGCGGTTCTAAAGTTTGCAAAAAAGTACCAATATCACGTTCAAAAAACAACCCGCTATCGAATGTAAATTGAGGGACAACAATGGTTGGTGTTCGATTATTATTGTTGGTTTGATCTTGGTATAACAGTGTACGCACAGATGCATTTGGAATCAAATAACCACTGGGTTCACGGAAATTATATTTAAAACCCAATGTATTGTATTGCCGAATACCATTGGTTTGTGGACCTGAACCATCATTGATTTCACGCTGAAAGTAGCCAGTTTCATTATAAGCAAATCGCTCTAAACCATTCAAAGAACCTTGATCATAATTTAGTTTAAGCTGAACTCGACCGTAAGGGCGGGAAATATCAGGAACACTTTTGTCGAGTCCTTGATAGTTCAGTGCCTGTAAAGAAGCGATGAGTCCCAGGGTGCTATTATTATAATTCAGCGTCGCAGAACGTTCTTGATTTAGATTATTGATGGGGCCGAGGGTTTGTCCAACATCAGAAAAATAATCTTTATCAGAAACATAATTTAGATTGATATGGCTATCCCAATGTGAATTAAATGCTAAGTCATGCTTAAATCTGATTTCCTTTCGGTCTAAGTCATTATATTTAGGATCGTTAGGTAGAAAAGAGCCATCAATTATTCCACTGCCAAAATTTTGCGTCAGAAAACGAAATTCACCGTCAAGCATCGGATTACGACTTGTGATGATACGCGGCGTCAAAGTTGCATCGTAATTGGGTGCTAAATTTAGATAATAGGGTAGCGCAAAATCTAACCCATTGTGACTGCTGTAGCGTAAAGTTGGAATTAAAATTCCGCTCGCGCGACGATCATCAATTGGGAAGTTAAAATAGGGTGTATAAAAAATCGGTACTTTACCTATGTAAAGCCTTGCGTCCCTTGCGACACCGCGGCCCGTTTCTTGATTTAGAATCAGTTGGTGAGATTTAAGTTTCCATCCAACCGTATCGGGCTCGCACGTTGAATATTCGGAATCGATGATTCTCGTAAGATGATCTGATTCACGGATCACTTCGCCGGCACTACCATGTGCTTGCCGATCTTCCGCAATGTATTTGCTGTTTTTAATACTGCCAGTCTTCGTTTCTAAATTATAAACAGCTGTGCCACCATAACTGACAAAACCTGGACTTGCTATTTTTACATTTCCAGATGCTGTTGCAATAGTTTGAGCCTGATCCAAGGTGGCTTTATCCGCAGTCATCAAATAATTAGGCTGACTAATTCGAACATTACCCGTCATAACTGAGCCTTGATCGGGGTCGTAATAGGCATAATCTGAACGCGTGGTTGTACTGGATTCATTGATTGATGAATTGGTTTTTTTGTCACTATTCAGCGGTATTGGTGTAATCCAGACACCGCGACAACTAGCAGGAACAGGTATTTGTTGCTCTTTTGGGAGTTCTGCAAGCTGTTTTCGGTCGTAAAAACCAAATGACAATGGTGCATCTAAAGCGCTTTCTGTATTGACGAGTGTTGCAGCTGAACGATTGTCAGTCACATTACTATTTGTGCTATTTGTCGTGCTTTTTGGATTCTCGGCATATGCTGCTTGCTCCGCAATACAGGCAGAGATAAGGCTAATAGCAAATGCTAGATTGTGAATTTTAAATCGACGCAATTTCAGATTATCCATCTTAAAAAGAGGTTTAGCACCAGAAGGGTTAAGTTTATCGCAATCACCATCATGATAATGATTCGAATGTGTGAAAAAGAGAAAAAATTTACGTTATTACAAAATATAAGGCTACTCGCATCATAGAGAAAAATATGACGAGCGGCTACACTCGCGTTATGATTGTCACTGTATGACTCATACTTTTTTTGGTAACGTTGTTTTTTGTCAAGGATTGATCACTTATGTTAACTGAACGTCTGCTTGCGCTGAAAGGCTGGGTAATAGAAAAACTAGAAACCCCTGAAATAAATTTCATATCACTCACGGGTGACGCAAGTTTCCGTCGTTATTATCGTATCGAAATTTTAACGGCTCAATTATCCGAGCTTGTTTCTGGACGGACATTAATTGTAATGGACGCCCCACCGCCTCGTGAAGATTGCCGACCGTTCTTGGCGATTTGTGAAATGTTGGGTCGCCACAATGTGCGCGTGCCAAAAATCATCGCAAGTGATGTCACTCAAGGTTTTATTCTTTTAGAAGACTTTGGCGATACCGTGTTGTCACAGGTATTGACCTCAGATAACGTAGATCAATTATATTCTCAAGCGATGAATCAACTTATCGAATTGCAACAAACGCCGCCACTTGAACGTTATCCATTGCCTGCTTATGGTGAAATCAAGCTTGTTGATGAGATGAGTTTATTTGATGAATGGTTTTTGCGTAAATTTTTAATGCTTAAACCGTCAAAAGAAGAACAAGCCTTACTGATGGAAACTTATGATTTTTTGGCAAATCAAGCGCTACACCAGCCACAAGTCGTCGTTCATCGTGATTATCATTGCCGTAATTTGATGGTGTTGAATGATTCTGAAGTACTCGGTGTCATTGATTTTCAGGACGCGGTCATCGGTCCTGTGACCTATGACATCGTTTCCTTGTTGCGTGATGCCTATGTGCAATGGCCTGCTGAGAAGGTCAATGAATGGCTAAAAATTTATTGGGAACGTCAAAGTATTAATGGACGGTTAGGTAAAACATCGTTTGCAGAGTTGCAACAATGGTTTGACTGGATGGGCGCGCAGCGACATCTTAAAGTACTCGGTATTTTTGCACGTCTTTATTTCCGTGATGGCAAAGACGGTTATTTGAATAATTTACCGTTAGTGCTGTTTTATTTACTATCAGAAACCAAAGACCATTCACAGCTTTCTTCTTTCCATCAATGGCTTTGTGATCGTGTTTTGCCTACATTCTTGGTAGAAGTGCCTGATAGTATGCCTTTACTAAAAGAGTTTCTTTAGTCGCCAGAGTATGTAAAAACAATTGATTTTTTTAGGTTTAGAAGACCGT
>JACMMY010000188.1 GCA_014378805.1 Moraxellaceae bacterium | reverse complement strand
CGCTTGCAGGAATGGATACAGTGTTTGGACGACACTGCCAATTTCTTCACGGCTAATGCGCCCATTGTGTTGAACCAACGAAGCAATCAGGGATGGCATGATGAATAAGTGGACGATATTATTGCGGAAATATGTGAGCAACACACCTTGACCATCAGCAATCGCGATCATATCGCCGAGTAGGTGATTGACGCGCTTAATGAGCTTTAGCTTTAAACCATATGCAACAATTTCACGTCCAGAAAGTGTTGTAATTTCAACACGTTCATCATAAGGCACGGCCTCTGCTAATGAGCGATAAGTATCTAATTGCTTGATACAGGTTTCTTCATCGAGTGCATGTTTTGGTGTTGCCAGCAAGACCAATGACAGTAATGTCACAGGATTAAGTACGGCCGCACGATTAATGTTGCGCATGATGCTTTCGGCGACATCGTCCACGACCAAGCGCGCTTCATGTGATAACGGTTCGTTGTTGTCAGTTACTTTGATTTTATCGGCACCATGCGCTGTGAGAACTTGGTCGAGAAATACGGGTTCGCCAAAACTGACGTGTACTTTACCGAAGATTCGTTCAATTTTACGCAGCGTTTTAATAATGCCCCAAATCGATTCGGTTTCTTTGGGTTTGCCTGACATTTCACCGACATACGTGCCGCCTTCCATCAGACGCTCATAGCCGAAATAGGTTGGAATAAACGCAATTGGTTTGCCAGAAGCACGCATATGACTGTGGATCGTCATAGCGAGCATGCCAGTTTTTGGTGGAAGTAGTCGTCCTGTACGCGAGCGACCCCCTTCAATAAAGTATTCGATTGCATGATTTCGGATCAGTATGCTGTGCAAATATTCTTTGAAAACAGCAACATAAAGTGGACTTCCTTTAAATGACCGACGAATAAAGAATGCACCAGCTCGGCGGAGGAGTGAACCCACACCTGGAATGTTGAGATTATCACCTGCTGCGATATAAGGGACCACCATCCCGCGTTTGTAAATCACATACGACATCAGCAGGTAATCGACATGACTACGGTGCGAGGGGGTGTAAACCAACTCATATTCATCTGCAATGCTGCGTACGCCTTGAAAGTGATGCACTTCAACGCCGTCATAGAGCTGTGTCCACAACCAAGTCAGGGTTTTTTCTAAGAAACGCACTGCAGAATGGGCGTAATCAGAGGCAATCTCATCTAAATAACCACGTGCTTCCAATCGAACATCGTTCGGCAGTTTATTACCGCGCGCAATTTCACGGTCAATGGCGTCAGTCACACCTTGCGAACTGATGATGTCTTCAACCATATTGCGGCGGTCTGATAAATCGGGGCCCAGTACCGCTTCGCGTTGGCGAATGAGGTAGCCACACAAATGCTGAGTGATCCGCTTCGACATTGCACTGGTATTTTCGAGGTCTTGAGCGGTTTCAGCGATGAGGTCACGCAGAGAAATTGGATCATGGAATTCCAAAAATGTCTGGCGACCATGAATCGCGATATTAACGGACTGTTTTAATGCACTTGGCGTTGCCCATGAATCCGCAAATAACAGTTTAAACATCGAATCTTCTTTGTCTGGCGCTCGTCCCCAAAATACAGTGATGGGTACAAGTTCTACATCCGCATCACGATGCTGTTTGAGGACATCAATGAAACGCATGAGGCGTGTAGACAAAGAGTCATTTGGCGAATGAAAAGGACTACCTTCATTGCCACTTTTTAAATACAACACTGACGATTGTTCAGTGAAGTAGGCCCCTTCAATGGGATCAAATGGGGCAATTAATTGGCGACGACGCGCTTCGCTATCCACCAATAACGCAGTACTTTTAGAGTTTTCAAACAGTACATAGCAAATTGGGCGAGTCGATGAGTTTCTTTTGGTCGTTGACACTGCCGATTGTTCACCAGAGCCATCATGACTTTGATTGTTGAGCGCGGGTGTATTGTTATGCGCATCTGACAAGGATTGAAGTTTTTCTGGAATGACTCCGAGGACTTCGGGTTTGGCGACGATGTCGAGTATCTTTCCTGACACACGACGATAAAAATTACCGAAACCTGAGCCGACTTTATTAGACATAAAAAGAATCTCTTGAGCATTAAGCATTTAATCAGGTGGACGTTATCATGCCACAATTGGCTTGAAGGTGGATTCATTTTAGACTGGAATTCGTTGGATTTTTATGGCTGAAATTTACTTTATTGGATCGTTTTAAGTAAAGTGACATCAAAACAGTTTAGGCTACTGAAATGATATTTCATCTCGGTGTATTTATATGCTAAAAAAGAAAAAGACAGGGTAAGTTGATTTATATATTGCGGTCGTGTTTAGAGAATATATTAATTTGATAATATTTAATTTATTGGTTTAGTTTTTTAGGTTGTGCATGCTATGAGTCCATTAGAAATATCGACACTCCATCCGCTCACGCCTGAACAAATTGTTGCAGAACAACATTCACGTTTAGCGAGACATACCTCTGGTAACCCGCAAAGTGCGGGTGTGGTCAATTGCTTTGCTTATAGTCGAAGTACGGGGCTACGTGTCGATTATTTGGCGTTGTGCGATGTGAGTGAAGTGTTGGCAGCAGACCCAGATATTTTTGTTTGGATCGGATTGTTTGAGCCGCCGAGTGAAGTGTTGGCTGAAGTGCAGCGTGAGTTCGGTTTGCATGAGTTAGCGGTAGAAGATGCCGCACTTAATCATTCTCGCGCCAAAGTTGAAAGTTATGAAAAAACCTTATTTGTTGTGGTACGAACCGCGCAATTAATGAATCGTAAAGTCGAATTTGGCTCAACCGCGTTATTTTTGGGTGAGCGTTTTTTGATCTCTGTGCGCCAAGGTGCGTCAGTGAGTTATAGCAGCGTGCGCGCGCATTGCGAACGTCATCCGCAAAAAATGAAACAGATGGGTCTAGGCTATGTACTGCACGGTATTTTAGATTTTATCGTGGACAATTTTTTACCGATTACGCAACAATTAGGTGAGCAATTAGAAGAATTAGAAGGCGATATTTTCTCGGAAACTTATAGTCAGGATACCTTACGTTATTTGTATGATCTTAAATCAGAGTTAATTAAATTGCGCCTTGCAGTTGTTCCACTACGTGAAATTTGCGGTTATTTTTTGTACCATGACCACGAGGATGTGACGAGTTATTTCCCTTCTACGGTGATGCCATATTTCCGCGATATTCAGGATCATGTGTTAGGCACATTAGATGCGATCGAAGGGCAGAGCGAGGTTTTACGACTCGGCATGGATACGCACTTAGCGCTCGTCGGCGTGGGTCAGAATGAGATCGTAAAACGTCTTGCATCTTGGGCGGGTATTTTGGCTGTGCCGACGTTAATGACCAGTTTTTACGGAATGAACTTTTCTAATATGCCTGAGTTGCATTGGCATTATGGGTATTTTATTTGGGTGGCGCTGATGTTCTTAGGTTCGGCGGCGTTATATTTTAAGCTCAAGCGCTCGAAATGGTTGTGATGGTCAAGCTGTTGATATTTATTTGAATTAATTCTTAGGTTGCAGAGACCAAAAATTAATTTGACGGAACAGTTTAGGGTTTGATGGTCTTTTTGTTTTATGATGTGAGACATTGAATAAATTTGTACAGGTAATATGATGTCTACGAACGCTGAAGAAACTCGATTGCAATTAACCAAAGAGTTAGTCGATATTCTGACATTGGAAAAACTCGAAGAAGATTTGTACCGTGGTCAAAGCCGTAATTTTGTCGGTAATCGTGTGTTTGGTGGTCAGGTGCTTGGGCAAGCGCTTCGTGCGGCGAGTTTGACGACGGATGGTCGTCCAGCGCATTCATTGCACGCGTATTTCTTGAATGCGGGTGATATTGCTGCGCCGATTGTGTATCAAGTTGATCGTTTGCGGGATGGGCGTAGTTTTGTCAGTCGCCAAGTTCGCGCAATTCAATACGGCAAATTGATCTTCACGATGCTGGTGTCTTTTGCACCCGCGGAAGAAGGCTTGAGTTTTCAGGTCGAGATGCCAGATGTGCCAGAGCCTGAGTCGCTAAAAACGGAACAAGAACTCAAAGAATTAATTGCACCGTTTATGCCTGAAAAGATGCGTTCCACGATCATGCGTGAGCGTCAAGTTGAGCTTCGCCCGATCAATCCAACCAATCCTTTTGCGCCAGAGCCAGAGTGTCCAGAGCGTGCGCATTGGATGCGTGTGCCAAATCGTTTGCCTGATGACCCGGGCTTGCATCAGGCGATTATTGCTTTTGCATCGGATTTTTCGCTGATGGGTACGGGGTTGATGCCGCATGGTGTGAGCTTTATGACGACGAGTTTGCAGGCTGCGAGTATTGATCATTCGATGTATTTCCATCGTCCTGCGCGTGCGGATGAGTGGTTGCTTTACGATATGAATGCGACTGTGACGGCGAGTGCACGTGGGATGAATTTTGGTCGTATGTGGCAGGATGGGCAGTTGGTGATTAGTACCAATCAAGAAGGTTTGATGCGTTTGAGAGAGCCAAGTCGGAGTAGTTGATTTAGTCGAGTCAGATCGAAATTTTGTAGGGTGCAATAAGCCAAAGCGCATTGCACCCTAAGTGGGCTATTTATCTATCTGGTATTGTGATTTAGGCTCGCTATATTGCCATATTACTACACTGTCGACATCCCTTACGTCGGATAAATGAGAGAAACCATCTGCATCATTTTTATATATGGGCTCTTCGCCTTTATAATGAACAAGAATCGGATAATTTTTGCTTCCGTCATTGGTAACTTTAATATTTGAGGTTGTATTGTAGTAGGTAGGTGAGTCTTTCTCTGCTCCACTTATCTGTGCTTTTAAAATATTATCAAATGTTATGTAGTTGTCTTCAGAAAGTCGAACTATTTGCCAATACTCATCATAATATCCTTGCAACATGCGTGTTTGGAATGAACCAATAGTCCCTACCAGATCTTTACCAAGAGATTTAAGTAATTTAATTTGCTTATTAATCTCGGAACCATCAGGAGAACCATTCTTCCCCGTTGGTTCTGATAACTCTTTGGTACGAGAAACGAGTTCATATTTTCCTTCACTATTCTTTTTAAAAATATATAGATCCAATATTGCTTGTTGAATTGCTTGTTCATTAGGAATGGAGTCCTCATCCAAGCCAACAATTATAATGCCTACCAAGTATCTAATTTCATTATTACTGTTTTTGTAGGGTGCAATGCCATCCAGATATGCTCCATACATTCCATTAGAAATCATAACGTAATCATTACTCTGTTTTAGTACTTCTGGCATATCTATGAAGGTACTATTTTTCTTTACTCTTATTTTTTCGTGTAAGGGAACGTTCCAGAAAACCCATATATCTCATTTATCTGGCCATTCACGAGCTTCCCTCCATACAATCCTCTCATCACATCTTTAAAAGTTAAATGATTGATGACTGTTTTACTAAATTCGGTGTTTGAGACGGGTGGAGAGTCTGAAAATGCAAGTGTGGACAACAGCAAGAGGATAAAACTGTAAAAAATTTTATTTGTCATTTATAGCCTACTAGGAAAATTGATGTTGGTATAACTCTATGAGTATTATGAAATTTCATGTCACTTAAATATTGTTCAAACTAACATACAACTAACGTAGGCTGGGGCTAGCCCCAGCAAAGCATTAGATATGAAGATTCCCTTCAAGTCATGAAAAACATATGATGTTTACTGTGAAAGATTCTACTGCTGGGATAGTACCCCAGCCTACGCGGATTTTTCCAAAATGATTTAGATCTTGATGCCAAATGATGGGCTGAAGCCCATCCTACGTTAGGAGCGAATTACATTTCGTTAAGCTTACCCACTGTTTCACCATACCTACATAAGAATTAACACTAAGTGCTACATTTTAGCTTCATCAATGAGAGCTAAATAAATCACATGAAATCTCAAATTTTACTGATGCCCATGACTCTGGCCTTGCTACTCATCGGGTGCTCTGACCGTGATGTAAAATCTAAAGTACCCAGTCCTGCAACGACTAAAAGCGCCGAGCGTGTTATTCCTACAGATCTTTGGTTAGGTCAGTGGAATGGCCCCGAGGGCACTTTTCTACGCATTGCTGGCGGTAAGGGAACGTATGAGGTGACGATTCAGAATTTGGATGGCCCACGCAAGTTTAGTGGTCGTGCAGTCGGAGAGGTAATCCAGTTCGAACGTAATGGCGTGAAAGAATCACTGCATGCGACAACAGGCAGTGAAACTGGAATGAAGTGGTTGAGTGAAAAATCGAATTGCTTAACCGTTCGGATGGGTGAAGGTTACTGTCGAGATTAACCCCACTGTATGAAAGCCTATAGGGTGCGCACCGCGCACCAAATTTATGGCGGTATCTGAACTGGTGCGCAGTGCGCACCCTATATTTTGCTACATTTCATCCAGTCGATAATCTTTCATCATATTCACCTTTTTATCAGCAGAAGGTTCTTCAATAACCTCCTCAGGCACAATTACTGGCATGTTGCCAAATCGCAAACGCTCGCCCATGACTAGCGCAAGGTCTTCTAAACCTTGACGTTTCATCGCGGAAAAAAGCTGAATTGAGAAGTCTAAACCATCGGCGACTAATTTCTTTTTGACATCGTGCAGCACGGCATTCGCAGGGCCACGATTCAGTTTGTCGCATTTGGTCAGAAGGACGTGTACGAAGAGATCGCGTGACTTCGCCCATTGCAGCATCTGCTTGTCAAAATCCTTGAGTGGATGCCGGATGTCCATCAGCAACACCAAACCCGTCAAACTTCTACGCTGAATCAGATATTTTTCGAGTTCTTTTTGCCAAACAAGCTTCATTGCTTCAGGCACAGCCGCATAGCCATAACCGGGTAAATCGACTAAACGCTGATCGGTATTTTGTAAGGTGAAGAAGTTGATCATTTGCGTGCGACCCGGTGTTTTGGATGCGCGTGCAAGTTGATTTTGTGCAGTCAGTGCATTGATTGCACTGGATTTACCTGCGTTTGATCGACCCGCGAATGCAATTTCAAACCCCGTATCTGGCGGACACAACATGAGTTTTGGCGCGCTGGTCATGAACTCGGCGCGACGCAACCATTTTAAGAGCGGAACAGGATCAGTACATACCGTTGCTTCAGGCGCAGCATGTTCAGTTGCCTCTACCGTTTCGATAGTAGGCGATGTATTTGTTTCTGATGAAGCTGACATGTTGAACCAAGCAAATAAAAGAGTCACTGCATTATAAAACGATTCGGTGATGATTAACGTACGAATCTACTATTAAGTTTTGTGTGAGATATCGATATACTCATACTGAATAGAAAATAAACGAAAATAGAAAGCTCATTGTTTAGATGAGCGTGTCGACAATTGAGTAAACGAATACGAACAGGTTGACAGTTTGAGTTGTTCTCATGGCATTATGTGGCAAATGGAGTATGACGTATGAGTCGTAATATCTTGGCTGTATCAATTAAAAAAAATCGCCGTGTGCTATTGGCTGCCTTGCTGGCAATGTTGCCGACCATCAACATTGCCTATGCAGGCACAACTGAACTGTACAACCAATCGTGCGTAACGTGTCATGGGGCAGCGGTTTTGGGTGCACCAAAAACAGGCGATAAAGCGGCTTGGAGTGCACGCATGAAAAAAGGCATGCCGACTTTGGTTAAAAATGTCAGAAATGGTTATAAAAATATGCCTGCGGGTGGATTATGTACGACATGTAGCGATGCAGATTTGGCTAATTTGATTGAGTTGATGGCGAAATAGCTTGTTGAAGCGGTTTTGAGTTGAATTTTACAACATTGAACCTCATTTAAAAAAAACCTCGCGAGTCGGGGTTTTTCTGTATGTGGCTCAATGCGACTAGGGATAAAATAGCCCGAACTAGGTAAATAAACCAAATTTAAGAGATGGACAAATGGCTTTTTTAAATCGATTTCAGGGTGTGTTGCTCGCATTTTTAATCATGGTGTTGCTGGCAGGGCGATTTGAATCGCTGGTCACAACGACGGCAGTGCATCAAGTTGATTTTTGGGTGGTATGGCTCATCTGCATGGTTTTACTCACGTTTCCAGTTTTGCTGTTGGAATCTGCGCTGGCGAAGCGTACTCAAACTTTGCCGATTCAGGCCTTGCCTGCACTGACACGTGACGCGGATGCGAGTACCAAATGGCGCGGTGTTGGTTGGTTAGCGATTGGTTCCATGTTGCTGCTTGCGGGAACGTTAAACGCCCAGTTCACAACGTTCGCGACTGAAATTGCTCAGAAGAATGCGGGTTCCACTGCTGTGCTTAGTGTACTTCCATTTGCAATTATTCTTTTAGTTGCGGCTTTGTCAGCGCTTGGCAAATGGCTCCCTGCGGTTGGAACAGCAGTGTTGGTCGCATTAGCCGTTTTCGGTGTGCTGCAACCCAATGCGATGGCAGCGATATGGCAAATGACCCCTTTTGCATTGACTGAATGGTCTGGCGCTGTGGCTTTGGCATTGGCTGCGACGGGAGTGGGACTGGGTCTATATTGGCAGGCAGCGTTGGCGGGTTATAGCGTGAATTCTCGGTATCCAGTTTTGCCGATTTGGATTGCACAAATTGTGGGTGGTCTGGTCGTTGCGTTTGGTTTAGTCAATTTTAATGCTGCAAGTGAAATGAATGTTGCTTTGTCTGGCATCGCATTATTGAGTGGCGCCGCAGTATTGCTCTCATTTGCACGTCAACAATTGGTCGTGCGTGGTTTGCCTCGCATCATCGTTTGGGTGGTTTTAGTAGCCAGTTTAGCGATTTGGATTTTACCAATTAAAACCTCATTGCTGACCTTGGCAATGGTTTCATCGATTGTGGTTGCTGCGATTTATGCAATTTTTAGCGGCTGGAAAATGAAAAGCAGTCATTTGCGTAAAGCCC
Source organism: Moraxellaceae bacterium (assembly GCA_014378805.1). Taxonomy (GTDB): domain Bacteria; phylum Pseudomonadota; class Gammaproteobacteria; order Pseudomonadales; family Moraxellaceae; genus Aquirhabdus. The sequence continues at coordinate 4,488 of JACMMY010000188.1, read as the reverse complement.
TAGATTTTAATAATGAGGCGCTGTATAACCTATGGCGCGTGATGGTGCGTTTGGTTGTGCCGCTGGCAGTTATTGTTGCGCTGATTGGTTTGGTTGAGCAATATCTCGTGTGGATTCAATAAACTGTATGTCCAATCAATCTCAAGTAGAAAAGGGTAATGAGGCAAATAGCTCATTACCTATGATTGATGTGGTTTGCGCGCGCGTGAATCAAATGGGTCAAGCAGAAGTGAAGTCGTATCAAGTGGCGCAAGGCACAACGGCTGCGGGATTTGTCAGGCAATGTGGTTTAGTTGATGCGTCGCAACCATTACCTGTCATGGGTGTTTTTAGTCGGAAGATCTCGCAACCTGAGCAATATATGTTGCAGCAAGGTGATCGGTTGGAGTTGTATCAACCATTGATTTTGAGTCCGATGGATGTGCGTCGCGCGCGCGCAAGAGCGCATCCCGTGGGACGATTGAAACATCGGCAGTTTTGAGTTTTTGAGATATTGTTTCATTTGAAAAAAACACTGCTACTTCAGGGTTGAAGAGCAGTATTTTTTTATCTATGTAAGTTGGGGCAAGCCCGCAGCCTACGAAGATTAGAATTCAATGAATTTGTTCATTGAGCTTGTCGAAATGAACGCTAGCTGCCTAACCCCTCACCTTGACAGGCTCAGTGATCTTTCTGCATTACAACTTGTTGTTCGGTAAACCAGGTTGTGTTACAGGAAATGTCTCTGCACCTGTAATGCTGGCAACGTGTCCTGCATCATCAAAAATCACAAACATGTGTTGTCCATTTGCTGCTTTCAGTCCTGCATTACGCGCAAGTGTGCCTGGAGTGTAGTTGTAGACATAGTCCCAACGGTTTGCATTCAAGGTGTCCGTCACGGCAGGTGTACCAAGCAAATAACGCACTTGTTGCATGGTCATGCCGACTTTTACTTGGGTAATTTGAGCTTGGGTCAGTGGCGTACCTTGTGGGATGTCAATTTTGTAGACACCAAATGCCGAACATCCGCTTTGGGATAAGCTGAGTAAGGATACTGCGAGGATTCCTACAGTAATGTGAGTCAGCATGAATTTTTGCATTTTGATACACTTGCCCCATCGTTTGACTATGTGTTTAATGATGTCATCATTGGTAATCGTCTATTGTATAAGGGTTAGACGGTTTGTTACCAAGATACTTTGTTACAGATACATGGAGTATTTACGAGTATTCTAGATGTTGTTTGCGGTTATGGGCTAAACTAGCGCCATGTTTTTGGTAGCAAATAGTTAACGCCTTTGTGGTGTGCAATCAAAAATCTGTTGTTTAATGCTAAGCGATACTCTAGAGCGGAAACAACAATATTCGGCTGTAATGCCTAACTTATATGAATTACGCATGCGCGGCATATTAACATGCCTTGAACACGCTGCCCATGATGGATCCGTTATGTCGATTACCAACCAAGATTTACGTAAAGCTGGACTGAAAGTCACGTTGCCTCGAGTGAAAATTCTCGAGTTGCTTGAACGTGCGACTGAGCATCATTTGAGTGCTGAAGATATTTATAAAACTTTGCTGGAACAAGGTGAAGATGTCGGTTTGGCAACGGTTTATCGTGTACTTACTCAGTTTGAGACGGCGGGAATTATCGAACGTCATCAGTTCGAGAATAATTATTCGGTGTTTGAGATTACGCAAGCGGATCATCATGATCATATCGTTTGTCAGAACTGTGGTCGCGTGGTTGAGTTTAGTAGTCCTGTGATTGAGGCGGAGCAACATGCGGTTGCGGAGCGTTTGGGTTTTGAGTTGACGGGTCATTCACTGAATCTTTATGTGTTTTGTGATAAACCTGCGTGTGTTGAGGCGCGTAAGAAACGTAAGTAAGTTTTTAAAGATCAAAAGCAAAATCCCTCCCAGCCTCCCTTTTTCTAAGGTTATGTGATGGTTAACAGTTGAAGTGTATTTTGCAATGTTTTTTGCATTGAAGTCTTCCCCTGAGGGGGAAGACTTCAATGGGGTTGCTTTTGATTTTAAAGTCAAAAGCACCCCCTTCCCAACCTTCCCCCCTAATGGGGAAGGAGACAAGCAAAATCTACAGCAAGCACTGCAATCTAAAATGTAAATAAAAGAAGGTCATGGATGCCTGATTTAACAAGAAGTTTGACACTAAGTTCGATGAAGAGTTTCTCTCAATTGAAATGTTCGTTGATCATGTCAATCGCGTGTGCCATTCCCCTGATTACCCTTTCAAATACTGTTCAAGCGGCTGATCCGAATAAGATCATTCATGCGGCGTTTCCTGCGGCGGATGATGGTTTTGATATGGTGCGGACGGCGAATTATTATTCGGCAATCATTGCCAGTTCAATTCAAGAGCCACTCCTTTCATACGATTATTTAGAACGTCCTGCGAAACTTGTGCCTGCAACGGCGGCGGCGATGCCCGAAGTCAGTGATGGCGGTAAGACGTATGTATTTCATCTGCAAAAAGGCATTTATTTCGGCGCGGATCCTGCATTTAAGGGAAAAAAACGTGAGCTGACGGCGCAAGATTATGCCTATACCTTTAAGCGATTTCTTGATCCGAAGAATCATTCGCCTGCTGCCAGTTTCTTGAGTGGCAAGATTGTCGGGATGGATGAAGTGGTGGCAAAGGCATCAAAAACAGGAAAATTTGATTACGATGCGCCTGTGGCGGGATTGGAGATGCCTGATCGCTATACGCTTAAAATTACTTTAAAAGCTGCGGATTATAATTTTCTCTATGTGATTGCTTACAGTGGATTTGGTGCCGTGGCACGTGAAGTGGTGGAGATGTATGGTGCGCAGATTGCTCAACATCCTGTCGGCACGGGCCCGTATATGCTGCAAAAATATATGCCGCGTAGCAAGATTGTTTTAGTCGCAAATCCTGATTTTAGAAATATGACGTGGGATTTTAAATCCACAGGTACTGCGTGGGACAATCAACTTGTCCGCGATATGCAGGGAAAGAAACTGCCGCAAGTGGGTCGAATTGAAGTTGATATTATCGAAGAAGAACAATCGCGTTGGTTGGCATTTCAGAGTAAACAGTTAGATATCGCAGGATTACCACCCAGTCTTACACCGACTGCAATGAGTCATGGTGTGTTAAAACCTGAATTTACTAAACAAGGCATTCAGTTGTTTAGTAGTACTGAGCCTGAAGTCACCTACACAATTTTGAATCAACGTGATCCGATTATTGGTGGCAATAGCTTGGAAAAAATTGCACTACGCCGTGCGATTATTATGTCGTATAACACCCAAGATGATTTGAATATCCTTCAAATGGGGCAAGCCGTCAAAGCGCAGATGATTATTCCTGACGGGGTTACAGGACATGATCCGAGCTATCGCAGTAGTGTGAGATATGACATTGGTTTGGCAAATCAATTGCTTGATTATTTTGGTTATAAACGCGGTGCAGACGGTTATCGAACATTGCCGAATGGCAAGCCATTATTGTTAAAAATCACCACGGAAGCCGATAGCAAATCCCAAATTAGATCTGAGATTTGGAAGCATGGCTTGGATGACATCGGTATTCGCGTCGAGTTTCCTGTCAGTAGTTTTGCGGATAATTTGAAAGCGGCGACTGAGTGTAAGTTGATGATGTGGGATGGGGCGTGGATTGCGGATTATCCTGAAGGCGAAAACTTCATGCAGTTGCTCTATGGCCCGAATGCTAAGCAAGGAAATCATGGCTGTTATAGTTCTCCAGTATTTGATGCGTTGTATGTCAAAGCCAAGGCGTTGCCGGCAGGTGCTGAACGTAATCAGTTGTATGTGCAGATGAATCGTCAAGTGGAAGCGGATGGCGCGTGGTTACTCGGTATGTCCCGCGTGAGCAATTCATTGATTCGCCCATGGGTGAAAGGCTATAAAAGACATCCGATTTTGGCGTCAATGTGGTTGTATTTAGATGTTGAGAAGCATTAATTTGATGACTGTTCATGTAGGTTTGCTAATAAGCATCGCTTCTTTTTTTGCGCTATTAATATGTGGAATAGTTATCTTTTTAACAAAGTCCGTTACGAACATGGAAGCAAGAGGTGAAATCAAAGGCCTAATACCAACCACTGAAAAAGAGAAAGTTTTACGGTTTTGGTTGTTAGGTGCTTGGGGGAATCGGTTAAGGAAAAAATCCAAGTATACGAAGTTATTATTTTTATTTGGTTTTTTGGCGAGTTTCCCAATTCTTGTTTTAGGCTTGATACCGAGCATTGTAGGCTTTTTAGTGTTAGATACAGTTTGGGATTTTCTAAGGGCATTTTTTTCAAGAAAATTTGGTGGTTCAAGTTTGTCAGACATTTTTATCAATGAGCGGCCTTGGTGGGCTGAAATGTTTGATGATTTTTTATCTTTTCAGATTGGAAATATTATTGGTGCGGTCGTTATAGTTAGTTTTGCTTTCTTTTATATTGGATAGATTTGTAATACCGCGTAAATTCTTGAGAATTTTACTGGCTTTTATTCATG
>JACMMY010000187.1 GCA_014378805.1 Moraxellaceae bacterium | reverse complement strand
TAAGGCTTGTTTGTCTCTGTCATTCATGACCGAACCATCTTTTTGGAAACGTTCTTGAATGCCTGTAATGTCTTTACGCAACTGTTCTAAGCGTTCACGCTGAGACTTCAAACTGGTGTTTAAGCCTTCAATGGTTTGTTTCGCAGCATTTGATGCCAATACTGCAGCTTGTGAATCAGCAACAGCAACATTATTTGCATAAGCTGCTGGTGATAACACAACTGCCGCCGCCAAACCTAAACCTGTCATCAATGAACGCATTGTGTTTCTCCTTGTAAAATGCGAATAAAACTAACTATTTAAAAAGCACAACCATTAAAAAACACGACCAATAGCAAACTGAACCCGTTGAACTTGGTCACTTTGTTTTGAACTGATCGGTTGCGCGTAGCTCAATGCGATAGGTCCAATCACGGTAATCCATGTAAATCCAATCCCCGCACTATATCTAAAATTATCTACACTAAAGTTATAGTTGTTTGCGGCGTTACTCGCAACATTAGAAGTGTCGAAGATTTGTCCGCCTTCAACAAAGAGTACTGGACGAATTTGCTTTGCCCAATCACCCGCGTAAGGGATCGGCAAAATTAACTCTAAACCTCCAGTCACCATTCCATTACCGCCCACTGACTCGGGATCAACGGTATTGGTTGAGCCAACAATATTACTTAGTGGTCCAAGTGTATAATCTTTATACCCTCTGACCGATCCATAACCGCCGGCAAAATAATTTTTCCAAAACGGTAAATCATGCCCATAACCAAGCTTTGCATATGCGCGAAAAAGAAACTTATCAAAGTAATGGGAAGGCAACTGGAAGTATGTCTGTCCTGTATAGCTAATACGCTGATACTGGACATCACTACCAGGAATCGTGGTATCAAATGACACTTGATGTGCTGTACCACTGGTCGCCAAGACAGGACGATTCAAGGTATTGTAAGCCCAAGATAAGCTCAAGTTATAGGTCAAGAAACTCTGATCATAAAGTGGATGCTTCGGATCACCAGACTTGTTATCCGCACCATGTGAGGATAGATAATCTGCCGCCACTTGAGAGACAAACTCTGTTGTTTTAATCATTGTTTTATCAACATTTAATGTTGCACTGACGCTCTTATTCTCATCCACAGGATAGCCAAAGGTCATTGATGCACCTTGTGCATCTGAGTAATAACGCTGAACACTTAAGGATTGGTTCAGTTTGGTATCACGTAGATAAAAATTAAAACCACGACTGACACCATCGGCCGTATAGTAAGGATCTAGCACATTAATGTTGTAGTTATTTAAAGTCTCAGAACGGGTAATATCCAATCCAACCTGATTACCTGTTCCGAAGAAGTTAGTTTGGTTCAAACCAAACTGAAAGGTCACACCACCATATTGCGAGTAGCCCACAGAAATACTACTGCTTCCAGACGGCTGCTCTTCAACCGTCGCATTCAAATCAATTTGATCATTACTATTCGGCACTCGAACAGTGTCAATCGATACAGTTTTGAAATAACCTGTGCGTTCTAAACGTACTTTCGACAAATCGATTTTTTCATTAGAAGCCAAAGAACCTTCAAGCTGACGCATTTCACGGCGTAGAACATTATCTGCTGTTTTTTGATTACCTTTAAAATTAATACGGCGCACATAAACTTGCTTACCCGGATTAATAGCGTAATTCACTGTGACAGTCTTGGTGGCTTCATCAACCTCTGGAATTGGATTGATTTCGGCAAAATAATATCCACTATTACCAAATTTCTGGCTTAATAACTGTGAGGTTGCCGTCACTTGTGACTGTGAGTAAATCGTACCTGTCTTATAAATAATGAGTTGTTTAAGATCATCATTTTTATACAGTGGATCACCAACAAACTTACTTTCACCAAACTTATATTGCTCGCCTTCATTGACACTCACTTCAATAAAGATCTTCTTTTTATCTTCGCTTAAGTTCAATTGCGCACTATTCAGCGCATAGTGAATATAACCTTTGTTTAAATATAGTGCTCTGAGATTCTCTAAGCTTGTGCTCATCTTCTCGCGTGCATAACGATCATCGCGAGTTAAGATCGATGACCAGCTACTAGACTTCACTTCAAATACTTTTTTAATTTCATCATCGGTAAAAATCGAATTACCGACTACTTGGATATTGACGACCTTTACAGCATCACCTTCATAGACTTTAAAAGCCACATCAACACGGTTATTTGGCTTCGGAATGGTTTCGATTTTCACAACCGCATCGTAGCGTCCTTGCTGCGCATACTGCTGTTCTAGCTCATTTTTAACCACTTGTAATGCCGCACGTTTGAGCACTTCACCTTCAGCGATTCCACCACTTTTGAGGCCTTTGAGTAACGCATCAGACGGAATGAGCTTATTACCGCTCAGCGTCAATGAAGCAATGACAGGGCGTTCAACCACAGTGAATACCAAATCATTTTGTTCACGACTGGTTTTCACATCATCGAAATCACCTCTCGCATATAACATAAGTATCGCGTTTGCAATTTTCTCGTCTGTAATCGTGTCACCGCTTGCAATCGGCAGTCGTGCTGATACGCTGGCAGGTGCTAAACGAACCAACCCGTCAATACGAATATCGCGCGCCACAAAGCTTGAAGACGATACTTCCGCAAAAGCAATCGAAGAGGTTGCCGCCATCATGCAAGTTGCAATCGTTAAGGGCAGTAGTGCTAAAGGATGCTTCATGCCAACATTTATCCACGTCAAACTAAAAATTTTAAGAAAACCTAACACCACTATCGATTAACTAAACTACGGTTTAATTAAAACAATCGGGTTAAATCATTAAATAAAGCAATGATCATCAACATACCTAGCAAGGCAATGCCAACGCGTAAACCAACGCGTTGAAACCAATCAGGCACAGGACGGCCTGTTATGGCTTCAATCGCGTAATACACTAAGTGACCACCATCTAAAATTGGAATAGGCATCAAATTCAAAACACCCAAGCTCACACTCATCACCGCCATAAATCCAATAAAAGCTTCCCAGCCAATATCTGCAGTATGTCCCGCAACCTTTGCAATCGTGATCGGACCAGAAATATTATTTAATCCAATCAGACCACTCATCATCTTGCCAAAGGATGTCACCGTCAGTACGGACAAATGCCATGTTTTTTGAATAGCCAGCCCCAACGCAGTGAAAGGATCATGGTGTATAACTTGCTTATAGTCCGCTGGAATTTGGTAGCTTTGTGTTTGATTTACTTTCGGAAGTACGCCCAATAAACCTATTTTCGAACCAAAATCATCTCGTTTCGCTGCAGGCTTAAGCGCCAAAGTTTTCTGAACGCCATTACGATCAATCATGGCAGATATAGTCTGATCTGGATGAGCATGAATCACTCTAGTTAGCGCCAACCAATCCGTCACCACTTGGCCATCGATAGACAGAAAACGATCTCCAGCCAATAAACCTTGCTTTGCACCCGCGCCATCAGGCTGAATATCACCAATAATTGGCTCAATGACGGGCATGTATGGATAAAAACCTAACTGCCCTAAAGCATCCGCGCCACTAGATTTTAAAAAAGCCTTAATGGGTAATTGATGAGAAATATTTTGCCCTGCACGATCCGCCTCAACCTTAATCACACCACTATCGCCCATGCGATCAATTAAGGCGTAGTTGAGTTTTTCAAAATCATGGATAGGTTTACCATCAATAGCCGTAATCAAATCGCCTTTTTGCAAACCACCGATTGCGGCAGGTGAATTCAGATCGATTTGCCAAATCCGTGTATTGACTTGTTCGCTCTTTGGCAAAAATAAAATCCAAAACAGTAACACGGCAAACAACAAATTAATTAATGGTCCCGCTGCCACGACAGCCATACGAACCCATGCAGATTGACGATTAAACGCATGAGGCAAATCCGCCTCAGCCACCTCACCTTCTCGTTCGTCCGCCATGCGCACGAAACCACCCAAGGGAATTGCCGCAAATTGATATAGAACACCATCTTTGCCTTGCCACTTCAGCAAAGCAGGTCCAAATCCGATTGAGAAAGTCAGAATTTTAATGCCAAATCGGCGCGCCACCCAAAAATGCCCAAACTCGTGGATTGCCACCAAAGGACCCAAAAGGAGTAACGCTGCAAGGACAATTTGAAAAACACTCATGAATGGCTATATATACCTAATAAAATCAAAAACTAACTAATTAAATCACAAAGTCTTATGCACAATCTTATGCGCGATCTTTCGTGCAGCAGCGTCATAATGCAGGATTGTGGCAAGGTCGCGCGCAGCAATCATCGGTAATTGTGTAATAACTGCCTGAATTATGCTTGGAATGTCACAAAATCTGATCGTTTTGGCTAAAAAAGCCGCAACAGCCACTTCATTTGCAGCATTGAGCACTGCTGGTGTCGTTCCGCCCTCTTGCATCGCTTCACGCGCTAAGCGCAAACAAGGAAAACGCACCTCATCTGGTTTTTCAAAATTGAGCGTTGCCACTTGAAATAAATCCAGCGGCGCAACGCCTGAATTAATCCGCTTCGGCCAAGCTAAAGCATGCGCAATCGGCGTACACATATCGGGATTACCCATTTGTGCCAACGTCGATCCATCCACATATTGCACCAGCGAATGAATGATACTTTGCGGATGTACGACGACTGTGACACGTTCAGCAGGAAGGTCAAATAAATGACAAGCTTCAATCAACTCCAAGCCTTTATTCATTAATGTCGCTGAATCTACCGATATTTTTTGACCCATGATCCAATTTGGATGTTTGCAG
>JACMMY010000186.1 GCA_014378805.1 Moraxellaceae bacterium | reverse complement strand
GAGAAAAGCCGCACCTTCATAAATTTGATAAAACGGGTTTGGCATCACGACAAATGGCTGTGCTTGACCTTTGGTTGGTTTGACGACCGCTTGCACAAAAGAAAAGATTGCTTCGCGCGTGCCATTCACTGGTAGTACATTGGTTTCAGGATTGAACTGTTGCAGCTGGTAGCGCTTGATTAACCAGTCTGCAATCGCTTTTCTCAGTGACGGTAAGCCTTTGGTAGTTGGATAACTGGATAAGTGTTGAAGATTATCCACCAATGATTGTTTGACGAATTCAGGCGACTTGTGGCGAGGTTCACCAATCGACAAGGCGATATTTGCAAGATCCTTTGGTGGCGTCAGTTCGCTAAATAAGCGTGCCAATTTTTCAAATGGATAAGGATGTAAGCTGGCTAAATGTTCATTCATAGTTGTACGTCGCTAATTTGTCATCAGTTAAAGTATATCAATGTTAATCACGTCAATAAGCTTGGATTTTGTGCATCCAGTTCGTGCATTAACAGCTCACCCAGTTCTTTGGCGGCTTCATTGTCCAGAGGCAGGCCTTTGGCATCGGTAATAAAAAACACATCTTCTGCACGCTCTCCTAGAGTGGCAATTCGCGCAGTTTTAATATCGATTTTTTGTTTAGCAAATAATGCCCCGATTTGCGCCAATAGCCCCGGACGATCCAGCGCAATCACCTCAACAACATTGTATTGATGCACTGTATCGAGCTTAATGTTGACTTCACAAGGCACATTAAAGTGACGCAACTGACGTGGAATACGACGTTGGGTGAGATTGTGGGCTTTATTTGGATTTGCCAATACGTCTTTTAAACGTGCAGTGACTTCATCTCGACGCGAGTGATCCGTCAGCAATGTTCCGTGACGATCCAATACAATGTAGGTGTCGAGCGAAAACCCTGTTTTTGCGGTGATAATCCGCGCGTCTTGAACGTTGAGATCCATTTGGTCGAAGACCGCAACCGTTGCAGCAAATAGATTTGTTAAGTCATGTGTGTAAACAAAAATCTGCACCGCATCTTGGTTTAATTCACGGTGTTCGCGCATTTGTACCAGTGGCGTTTCATGACCATGCAAGAGGATTTCGCGTGTATGCCAAGCCACCTCTGATGGCCGTTCACGTAAGAAATAATCATCACCTAATTCATGCCAAATTTCTTCAACAGCATCTTGATAAAACGCGCCAGCGAGTAGGTCCGAGGCTTGTTGTTTTGTATCATCAATCCAAGATTGGCGGTCGATCGGGTTATCTAAACCTGAACGCAATACGCGACGAGTTTGGTTATAAAGCTGACGCAATAGTGACGCGCGCCATGTGTTCCATAGAGTTGGATTAGTGGCATTAATATCAGCAACAGTTAGGACATAAAGGTAGTTCAAGTGCACCATGTCGCCGACTTTTTGAGCAAAATCTAGGACAATATCTGGATCGGAAATGTCCTTCTTTTGTGCGGTTAGAGACATTAAGAGATGATTTTTTGTCAGCCACGCAACGATGTTGGCTTCGCGTTGTGTCAGTCCATGTGCTAGGCAAAAAACGGTCGCATCTTCTGCGCCCAATTCACTGTGATCACCTCCGCGACCTTTTGCAATATCGTGGAATAACGCTGCCAAATAAATAATGTCTTTACGATCGAGGCGATTATAAATAAAGCTGACGACAGGGAAGGTTTCTTCAAATTCAGGATTACCAAAGCGTTGCAAGTTACGCAATAAAATCAGCGTATGCATATCCACCGTATAAATATGAAATAAATCATATTGCATCAGACCAATAATTTGTCCAAAAGCAGGTAAATAACGACCTAAAACGCCATAACGTTTCATGGCTTGGAATGTTTCATAGAGATGATGGCGACCTCGAATAATCGCCATAAATAACGCTTTATGAGTTGGATTCTGGCGAAAATTTTCATCAATGCCATTTGCGGCGAGCAGGATTAACCGCAGTGTTCGAGCGCGAATTCCTGCGACATCATCACGACTCGCCATGAAAAAAAATAATTCTAAAATCGCACTCGGTGTTTCCGAAAAAACACGATGATGGCGAACGGAAATTTTTTGATTGACCAGCTCAAAACGCTCATTGAGTGGTGTAACTTTGGGGGGTGATAACTCAGGTAATTTGGGTTCAATCGCCGTTTCAAAGAAATAAGCCAACAGCATTTCATTAAAGGTCGAAACGCGCATCGCTGCACGATAGTAATCGCGCATAAAGCGTTCAATGATTGCATTCTGATGATCGGTTTCATCTGCTTTGTAATGCATTCGCTCGGCGATAGTGCGTTGATAATCAAATAACAATCGATTTTCATTACGTCCAGTAATACGATGTAAATGTTGACGAATTTGCCATAAAAGGTCTTCGCAGGCCTCTAACTCATTATATTCAAATTCACTAATGAAACCTAAGTGTACCAAGTCATATAAACGAACCACGCGATAATAGCGTTTGGCAATCCAACCAATCTGATTAATGTCGCGTAACCCACCAGGTGCATTTTTAATATCGGGTTCAAGGTTGTATTCGGTGTTATGGTTTTGTGCATGTCGAGCAGTTTGCTCTTCCATTTTCTTGGCGTAGAAGTTGAAATCAGTCCATGTGTCAGAAACGATTCGACGCGGTAATAAACTTAAAGATTTATCCCCGTAAATGAGTCGAGATTCTACAAGGCTAGTCGCAACCGTGATGTCCTGCGCATTCTGAATGCATTCTGTTAATGTCCGTACACTCACCCCCGGTTCTAGTCCAGCATCCCATAGGCTGGTCACGAATTGAGAAATTTGCTCTTCTTGCTCGGTTGTTAAAGCATTATGCGTGAGAATCATCACATCGACATCGGATTTCGGCAATAACTCTCCGCGACCATAACCACCCACGGCTACCAGTGCAATGCCTGAATCTCCAAGACTTTGGCGGTTCCATAGATGAACGAGCGCGTCATCAATCGCGTGTGTTCGCGCATGAACAATTTTACGAATCGATTCGCCTGCTTCGAGTCGCTCATCAAGCTGCTGCTCTAGAGACTTACGCCATTCAATTAAACCGCGCACATTTGAACTTTGTGCAAGAACTTCATCCAGTGAGGGGAGGGCTGTATGCTGCTGATTTTGTGCGGCAAGTTCTTTTGGAGCGAGGAGAGCAGACATAAGGAGAAATCTCTCAAGACGATTAACGAGTAAAGGTATAGAACTAAATCATAACAGGAACGGCGTGATGTTAAATATAAAAAAAGACCCTGTTTAAAGAGTCTTTTTTGTCATAAATAATGAGCTTGAGTGGGTAGTCAGATTAAACGGAAAATCTCGACAAATCTTCGTTCGGACGCGCCGTTAACACCTCAATACCTGTCTCAGTGACGAGGATGGTATGTTCAAACTGTGCTGACAACTTACGATCCTTCGTGATGACCGTCCAACCATCATTCATCAAGGTCGTTTGCCATACGCCTGCATTGACCATTGGTTCAATCGTGAAGGTCATACCTGCTTCGAGTTTCATCCCCGTGTTTTTCTTCCCGTAATGCAAAATTTGTGGATCTTCATGGAACACACGTCCCAATCCATGGCCACAATATTCTCGCACCACACTAAAGCGTTGGCTTTCTACATAGCTTTGAATCGCCGCGCCAATATCGCCGACGTAAGAACCATGTTTAACGGTCTGCATGCCACGGTACATCGCTTCTTGCGCGACATCACTCAGCCGTTTTGCTAGAATTGAGGGTTCGCCAATAAAAAACATCTCACTGGTATCACCGTGAAAACCATCTTTAATGACGGTAATGTCAATGTTCATCATGTCGCCATTTTTCAGGACTTTGCTATCACTTGGTATGCCGTGACAGACTACATGATTGATTGATGTGCAAATACTCTTTGGAAAACCGCGATAGTTCAGAGGCGCAGGAATCGCCCCTTGAACATTGATAATGTAGTCGTGACAAATTTGATCCAATTCAGCCGTGGTGACGCCCGCTTTGACATACGGCGCGATCATTCCGAGCACTTCTGCGGCAAGCTTTCCAGCAACGCGCATTTTCTCGATATCTTCGGCTGATTTGATCAGCGATGGAGCTTGAATAAAACTGTTCATATCATGTCAATCTGATTGGAATGTATATTAAAACATGATATAAATACGCCCCCTATTTAGCAATCAGTTTTGCACTTCGTTTGGTAAGTAAATTTATTGATGGTCTTTAGGATTATTAATAGAAATAAAATCATTCACTTGCATAACCTAATGCTTGAATTAGGACAATAAATCCACACATATACCGACAATTCGTCTGGGTGCTGGCTTTGCGAAAAAAGGTGTTTTTAGTGATTTTGGCGACAAAATTCAGCAAAAAGCATTTTTTAGATCCGCAAACCAGTGGACGAATCGGGTGTATGGAGGCCTAACCCAAACTAAAAAATGCACATTGTGCATAGGTAATTAGATATGGCATCGTATAACGTAGGAATGCGTGATCTGCTTACAGCAGGCGCTCACTTCGGTCACCAGACTCGTTTCTGGAACCCAAAAATGAAGCCGTTTATTTTCGGCGCACGTAACAAAATTCACATCATCAACTTGGAACACACTGTTCCAGCATTGAATGATGCGCTTAACTACGCAAACCAAATCGCTAGCCGCAAAAACAAAGTGTTGTTTGTGGGCACAAAGCGT
>JACMMY010000015.1 GCA_014378805.1 Moraxellaceae bacterium | reverse complement strand
TTCACGCTCGGCCTGCTCCAAAATATACGTCGTATAAACGAAATTCATATCAAACGGCGGATCTTTACGCATCAAAATCACGTCGTAACTCACCAGCGATTCACGCACGGTTTCGCCAAGTTTGTAGAAGTCTTTGGTGTTCTCAAAAACATCGAGCGGCTTCACCAACCCAAACGCTTTGCCATTATTAATAAATAAATCACTTTGCAGCACATAACCCAACGTATGCCCGCGACGCTTCGCCGCCCACATCATCGCGAGAGTCGTGTCTTTCTTGATGTTGATATTTTCAATCGGATCCATGACAACGAGAACACGCATGATATTGACCTTATTTTAAAAGAATATAGAAAATAACTACCTATCGATTATATAATTGGCTAGATTAATGAAAATTCAAGTCTAAAGCTCTACAACATCACAAGAAAAATTTCTAATAAAACAATCGAGGATAATTAATGACAGCACTCATGGAAGAAAAAATTTATCCGTATGCACCCAAAGATGGAAAAAACTTTCTCATATTTATGTGGAGTGTAGTGGGCATAATTCCACTTGTTACCTACTGCCTATATAACAATTTCAGTTCACTCGCTTTAGGCCTGCTATTCATAGCTTGGATTACATTGACAGGAATGGCTCTTTGGTTTTCATATGCCATGGTCAAATTAAAATTATCACCAAATTCGATTCGATTAACCTTGGACAGTATTATCGCACCAGTGAATGCATTTAGCACTCGCCTAGTCACCATCCCCTACCCAACCATCCAAGACATGCGTATGCATAAAGTAGAAGGTAGGTCAGTATTCGCGATTATTTACCAGCAAGGGCATTTAAAAATCCACCCTTCGGCATTGTCTAGTAGAGCGCAATTTGATGACTTTATTGAAAATATTTTTCTTCGAAGCAAACCTTATATTAAAAAAAATAACTCCAAGTCACCAACAGTCGTTGACATATTTAAAGAAGAACTGAAAACTTTTTTACTTGCGACTTACATCAAACATGATCAGGAAGTCGATTTTTACACATTATTTTCAGCGCTTGGCGCTTTGTCTGGATTTGCTACACAAGCTGGTCTAAGGCAGCAGTACATGGTGCAAGAGGGGCTTGCTGAAGCTCAAATATTCACAACGGTTCAAACAACAAATAATGATACCTATTATTTTGCTGTGGTTTTCGATGACTTACTGTTTAGACTTGACCCAAAAAACCCATCAATATACTCAATTCTTGCAGATGGATTAAAAGTAACTGGACATAACCCTAGCATTGACATCCATCATTTAGCCAAAATAAGTGCATCTAAAGTTGGACATGAGGATTATGGCATTATTGCAGAGACTCAAGGCTATACTCCGACAGAGCAACCATTAGAAACTCTCCAAAAGCACTGGTCAAAAATTAGTACTATGCTAATAAACCAACTTGGACAAGGTCCAGCGATTTGGGGATTATTTATTGCGTATGTAGCACAAGAGTTACTTATTGCAGAAAAAGATCATTTTTCTCCCGAGCTCGCGGCTCACTTGGTAATGACCAACGTCATTTCGATGTCTAAGATTGATCCAATAAAAGTAATCCCTCACTAACAACATTTATTTTGTTTCATTTCAAAAAAGGCTCCTCTCTTAGAAAAGAGAGGAGCCTTCGGCTTCTCTTTAAAACGCCACTTCATCAAACAACCCACGTTGCAACGGATCACCGCCATGCGCAGGATCAACAATGCCAAACTCAGCGCGATAGCTCTGCATACGCGCCAAATCTTCAGTGCGGTTTTCTTTTTTCAAATAATTCATCAGATCCGTCATCGTCATCAACGCTTGCACTGGAATGCCATATTGCTGTTCGATTTCTTGAATCGCGGACAGCGGACCTTGACCGCGCTCTTGACGATCCAGCGCAACCAGCACGCCCGCAACTTTTGCACCCGCTTGTTTCAACACCGTCATCACTTCACGAATTGCTGTACCCGCAGTAATCACGTCATCCACAATCCACACACGCTGACCCGACACGGGTGCGCCGACGAGTAAACCACCTTCGCCGTGATCTTTGACTTCTTTGCGGTTAAACGCCCAAGGCACATTCACGCCATGCTCATGCCACAGTGCACTTGCAGTCGCCGCAACCAATGGAATCCCTTTGTACGCTGGGCCAAACAACACGCCGACGTCTTCGCTAGCCATCATTTTTTGCGCGTAACCGCTGGCAAGCAATGACAACGCTTCGCCGTCATTCAGCAAACCTGCGTTAAAAAAGTAGGGACTAATTCGACCTGACTTTAGGGTAAACTCACCAAATTTAAGCACCCCACGTTGCAGTGCCAACTCAATCAGCCCATGTACAGTAAATTTTTGCGGCGCAGGTTGAGATGACGACATGATATTCTCCAATTTGGATGAGCGTGTAACGCATTCAAAAAATGCGGCTGGCTAAATAATATAGAAAGCAATGTAAGAAGCAATTACTAAATACGGTTGAGGATACGCAATGATAGCAAAGGAAACAGGTTTAATCCGCATCGTTTCACTGAATGCCAACGGTTTACGGTCAGCCGCAAGTAAAGGATTCATTGAATGGCTCGATGCCTCAGATATTGACATCATTTGCCTGCAAGAAACCCGCTTACAAGAACATCAGTGGTTAGATCACCATAAACCTGCGCTGTGGCACACCCATTTATTTCCTGCCGAAAAAGCAGGTTATGCAGGCACAGCAATCTATAGTCGCTTTCCATTCACCAAAGTCACTGACGGTTTAGGTTTTGACCTGTGCGACACAGAAGGTCGTTGCACCATTGCGACCTTTGAAGTGAATGGTAAAACATTTGATGTCGCTTCGGTCTATATTCCTTCAGGATCTAGCTCGGAACTCGCCCAAGCGCGCAAAGACGAATTTATCCACAACATGCTGCCCATTTTTAAAACATGGCGTGATGAAAATCGCTCTGTGATTTTCTGTAGCGATGTAAATATTACCCACAAAGACATTGATCTAAAAAATTGGAAAGGCAATATCGGCAATTCAGGTTGCTTGCCGCATGAACGCGCGTGGATGGATGATGTGTTCACGCTCGGTTACATTGACACCTTCCGTGAATTGAACAAAAACGCTGAGGAATACTCATGGTGGTCGAATCGCGGACAAGCATGGGCAAAAAATGTCGGTTGGCGGATCGATTATCAAATTGCCTCACCTGATTGGATAGATCAGATAAAAAATGTATTTATTTATCGAGATACGCGATTTAGCGATCATTCACCTGTGATTATTGACTATCAAATCACAGTATAAGATAGATTTTGTCAGTAATTTCTTACAACAAAAGACGATATTGACGACTTCTATCCACGTTCTAAAAGTCAGATTATCCATATGTAGCATAGGAAAATCGGTAGGGATCGCCAATAAGGGGGAGATGCATACCGTGGTTATAAAAATGACACCGTCAGATGTGTTAGCACATGACTGAAGTGCCCATACCCAGAGCGCAAAAGAAAAACCGTGCAAAGTCTGGATGATTTGGCACGGTTTTTTTATGCTTGTTAGGAAAAAATTTGAACAATAAAGAAATTATCAAGATATTCGCGGCGCGTTTTGTCAATAAAGCATTCAGAGCACGTTTCATACACGAAGCGACTAAAAGACCATCTAACTTAAGAAGTCGTATATGCCATTGCATACAGATTATTTTTGATCAAAAATTCGAAGGCAATAGCACTTTATCTTCTAGAAATTGATGATTGTCTTTTTCTGGGTCCTTACTATCCAATCACATCAATGACTTGGAAAGAGGCTAAAGATAAAACGAGCAATGGAGGCGGTGGTTTTTTGGTCATAAAAGATGATGCAACTGCATTTTATGCAGAGACCGAAGCATATCCAGCCATTGTTTATGCGGGTAACTACAAGGCAACCAGAGCCTAATACTCTAATTCCCGTTCAAATCGTTTATCATATCGACCAAATCAACATCTGCTTTTGCCATAACGGAAATCCAACGTCATGAATCGTCAAGAACTCAACGCTCTCCACACACGCTGGCGCCAAGATTTACGCTTTGAAGAGCCCGTACTCGGCAAAACTATGCAGTTCACCTCAACGTGGGGATTGTTTTCACCTGAGAAACTCGATGACGGCTCACTCATGCTGCTCGATCATATGGAGTTTCGTAAAGCAGACTCATCGATTGATCTGGGTTGCGGCTATGGTGTACTTGGCATGACCGCTGCGCGCGAATGCCCAGAAGGTCAGCACTTGTTGATTGATAAGGATTTTGTAGCGATTGAATACGCCAAAAAAAATTGTTTCGACAATAAACTGGCAAATACTGAAGTCCAACTATCGAACGGCTTTCGTCACGTAGACTCAGCAAGACGCTTCGACTTAGTCATGTCAAATTTGCCCGCCAAAGCCAGCAAAGAGCAACACTATTTGTATTTACTTGATGCATATAATGCAATGAATTCGGGCGGACGTTTTTATGTTGTAACCATCAACGGCTTGCGTGAATTTATGCAGCGGACGTTTAAAGAAGTGTTTGGTAATTCCGATAAGTTGAAGCAAGGTAAAACGTACACCATTACCATGGCACAGAAAGACTAGCCTTCTATACCACAGTATGCGCACGCTAAACGCTGGTTAGCGTGCGCGGCGCAGTGCCAGTAAGCCTAATAGGAACGCGACGACGATCGGTAATAACACATACAACACGATCCAACCACCCGCGACCAAGCTCGCATAACCAATAAAATCTTGAATATAGCGGAAACCTAAGCCAACCAATAGTGCAATCACCACGCGAAAACCCATTGACCGATTTCGCAACGAGCCAAAAACAAAAGCACACGCCAAAACCACCAATGACAGCAATCCCAAAGGTGCAAGCGTCTTTTGCCAGAACGACAGTTTGTAGTCATCGGTTACGTTCGTTTGATCTACCGATAACAAGCGCACATATTTAAACAGTTGGCTCGGTGATAAATCCTCAGGATTAGCGGTGGCTGCTGAGAGTAACTTAGGCTTTAAATTCACATGCCACGGCTGGTGTTTTGCATGCACAGCTTGACTCTGTCCAGTCGGCAAAATATAGGCATTCGACACGTTGTCGAGTATCCACACCAAACCACCTTGTTGACCATCATCTTGATATAAGCCTGACGGACTCTGCCAACTCGACAAAAGTTGCTGGTCTGCGTCGAATTGGAATGCCTTTACGGCGCCCAACTGTCCTTTGTCATTGGCATATGAAATATAGGCAAAATCCTCGCCTTCTTTATGCCAATAACCATGTAAACCGACATCTTTTTTCATGCCGCTACGGACGAGTTCGGAGGACTGGCTCGCTGGTGGAATCAACCATTGACTCAGTGCAAACGCAAGCAAACCAAAAATCAATGCAGGACGTAACACCCAACCTACGATGCGCCAAACGCTCACACCCGAAGCTCGCATCACCACCAACTCGCTACTGCTCGCCAATGAACCTAATCCAACAACCGCACCAATCAACGCGCCAATCGGTAAGATGGCGTACAAATTCGTCGGAATCTGTAACAGAACAAAATACAGTGCCGCACCAATACGATATTCGGCG
>JACMMY010000185.1 GCA_014378805.1 Moraxellaceae bacterium | reverse complement strand
CTTGAATCAATCATTGAAGACCTTCGTAAAGAAGGAAACTATGATGTAATCGTTGAGAAAAAATATGTAATTTGGGCGTCACCGGCTGCTGATCTGACTAAAAAAATCACTGACCGCTTGAACGCTGCAAAATAAATGATTAGTTTGACGCTTAAGGAAGTGGCGCAATACTTGAATAAACAGAGTGCTGGTCGTAGTTCGGATTCTCAATCTGAACCAGCGATCGTCTCTGGCGATCCTGATTTTGTGATTACAGGGTTGGCTTCACTTGCAAATGCGGAGCCTTCGCACTTAAGTTTTTTAGCAAATAGCCAGTATCGGATGCAATTGCAAACCACTTCTGCGGGTGCGATGCTCATTACTCATGCTGATCGTGATTCCTTCAAAGGATCAGCTATTGTAATCGCTGATCCTTATCTCGCTTTTGCGCAACTGACCTATTTGTTTGATCCATTTGCTGAAGTGGACAGAGGTATTCATTCGACTGCAGTTATTTCTGATCGTGCTGTGATCGGTAAGAATGTATCTATTGGTGCATTTGTCGTCATTGAAGATGATGTCACTGTTGGTGATGACACGGTACTCATTTCTTCGGTGCATATCGGTCGTGGTAGTATTCTTGGCACTAATTGTTGGATTGGGCATGGTGTGACGATCCATCATGGTTGTCGTTTGGGCGATCGTGTACGCATTCATGCGGGGGCTGTCATTGGTGCGGAAGGTTTTGGTTTTGCGCCCTCTAAAGATCGCTGGCATCGCATTGTGCAGTTAGGTCGAGTGATTATTGGTGATGATGTCCGCATTGGCGCGAATACAACGGTCGATCGGGGTGCGCTTGATGATACGACGATTGCCGAAGGTGTGATTATCGATAATCAAGTTCAGGTCGCACATAATGTTCATATTGGCGCACATACTGCAATTGCAGCTTCAACTGCAATTGCGGGAAGTACAAGAATTGGGAAACATTGTATTATTGGTGGTTTAGTGGGAATTGCGGGTCATCTCGAGATCATTGATCGCGTGCAAATCACTGCAATGAGTATGATTACTCGATCAATCCGTGAATCTGGCAGCTATTCATCCGGTTCAGCGTTTGAGAAAACAACAGATTGGCGTAAGAGCGCCGTTCGTGTTCGTCATCTAGGCGAGACTGCCGCTCAAATCAAAGAGTTGCAACTTGCTCTGAAACGGTTAGAATTACAACTTGGTAATCAATAGTTACATCTTGAGCCTGTTGACGTGCAGCAAATGAGATCTGCCCAGTTATATGAGCCGTTTGCTGAAAACTTTTCTCAAGTCCTATTCACCAAATGCTGTCTGTATTCAACCACCGTTTTTTTACGAAATTCTTTAATCCGCTGAAATATAGGTTAAGGTATTAAAATGAGTTTGAATTGCATTAGCTGAGTAGACCATAGCCCAGAAGTCTGTTTTTATGAGCGTATCTTTTCCAGTCACAATGCCGATGTATATTGAAACCATTCGTGAGTTTTTACCACAGCGTTATCCGTTTCTGATGGTGGATCGAGTTCTTTCGATAGAACCAGGAAAGTCCATCGTTGCGATTAAAAATGTCACTGTAAACGAAGAGTTCTTTGAAGGGCATTTTCCAGGTATGTCTGTCATGCCCGGCGTATTAATGCTTGAGGCGATGGCGCAGGTCTCAGGTATTTTGGGTTTCGTTACCGAAGAAAAGCTCCCTTCCGATGGATTTATTTATTTATTTGCGGGTGTCGATAAGTTACGCTTTAAGCGTCGCGTGATACCTGGCGATACATTGACGATTAGCGCTGAAATCATCACTTCTAAACAAAAAATTTATAAATTTTCTTGCCAAGTGAGAGTCGGTGATGAACTGGCAGCAAGCGCTGAAATTATGGTTATCGAGCAGAATGTGGAGGTTGCGAAATGAGCTTGGCATCAGGACAGACCCCTGATTTAAATCCAGACGCTCAAACTACAGTTCGAGCAAAAGGGGAAGGTCTTGCCCAGACTGCCATGAGTATTGACGCCAATAGCCACCCTTTTATTCATCCGACTGCGATTATTGATCCGACTGCTCAAATTGATCCATCCGTTCGCATTGGTCCTTATACGATTATTGGCCCTCTAGTGACGATTGGTGCTGATTGCAACATTGGTCCGCATGTCGTGATTAGCCGCTGGACTCGTATCGGAGAACGCAACCGTATTTATCAATTCGCGACCATCGGTGAAGATTGCCAAGATTTAAAGTATCACGGCGAAGAGACGTGGCTTGAAATTGGCAATGATAATGTCATTCGCGAATCCTGTACTTTTCATCGTGGAACCACGCAAGATGCAGGCTTAACTCAGGTGGGTGATCGTAACTTATTCATGGTCAATACTCATGTGGCACACGATTGTATAATCGGTAATGGGAATGTCTTTGCAAATAACGTAGGAATTGCGGGTCACGTGAAAGTTGGTGATACCGTCATTGTGGGAGGTAACTCAGGGATTCATCAGTTCTGTCGTTTGGATTCGTATTCGATGGTTGGTGGCGCAAGTTTGATTGTGAAGGATGTCCCTGCATATGTGATGGTGTCTGGTAATCCATCTAAAGCGCATGGCATGAACTATGAAGGTATGCGTCGCCGTGGTTGGCATTCAGAAACCATTACCGCGCTTAAACTCGCGTTTAAGATCGTTTATCGTCAGGGTTTAACCAAAGAGCAGGCCATTGAAGCATTGATCACTAATGTTTTACCTGGTCATCCAGAAGTGCAATTATTGATTGATTCTTTGCAACGTTCGGATCGTGGAATCACACGCTGAATTTGATTTGAATCGATAAAAAAAGCCCACATACAAAATGTAGTGGGCTTTTTTTATTGCATTAATCATTGTTACTGTAGCTGTACACTGCCATTGGCCACGGTACGAATGAGGCTGTTGCCGCTTTGTACCGTTTGTGCGGGAACGGCATCACTGGCTTCAAACTTTGCTGTTCGCATCATCATTGGATATGGGCGCGGTTGATCGTTACTATTGCTGATATTTATATTAACCAGCTCGTATTTGCTTGCGCCCCAAGCTTGTTGAACTTGTGCGGCGTTCTTGCGGAAAATGGTGGTGATTTCAGTCAGTAATTCATTTTCAACTTTTAATCGTTGTTCAGTGGATACTGAAAAATTGACGGCTTCGAGTTGCATACTGGATTGCAGTTGGGCGATCAGCTCACTGCCAGCTTTAAAGTCGGTAGTTTTCAGTTGAATTTCTGCACGTCCACGCCAGCCTGTTAATTTATTTTTATCATTGTAGATTGGGTAAGTGCTTTGTGTCCCATTGCTCACGCTTACAGTCGAATATGCTTTTGCTAAACCCATTGCACGATTAATGATTTGAGCACTTTCTTTAGCCAGAACAGTTGGATTGGTATTATTTAATTCAGTGTAGAGCGTTGCTTGCATTTGATCATTTTGTACTTCACGGCTTGTTTCAGCTTGCAAGGTAATGATGCGATGTTCTTGCGTTTCAGCGAAGGAAGAGGCGCTGGCAAAAAGTGAAGTCAATGCAAATGCAGCAGTCGCCAGTTGTTTCAGACGTTTTTTAGTTTTGAGCGAATCTAAGGTTTTTGAATGTGTAGACATGAATCTATTCTCCGTTATATTGCTTAGTGCGTGAGTGAATGATTTTCTAATCGCTAAGATTAGATGTCCTCGCGCACATTGTCTGTTGCTTTTACTTTCTTAATCGACTTGGTTTTTGGTTTATCTCTAATTTCAGTTTTATGCGAATCGACTTTTTCTACTTTCTTTACATCTGTTTTTTCAGTTTTTTCGACTTTTTTGACGACAGGTTTTTCAACTTTACTGGTTTCAACTTTGGTCGTCTCAGTTTTTTTGGTTTCAGTTTTCTTCTCGACTGCTGTTTTGTCTACAGCTGTGGTGGTTGCATGAGACTTAAGGTAATCAGCGGCATAACCTGCTTCTTGTGTGCCTGGATAGTTTTTTACCAACGATTGCATCAGCGTGATTGCGGTAGCTTGATGATGGTCGACATCAGCAAGTGTGGCAACCCGATAGGTTGCTGCGGCAGCTTTGGCAGTTTTTGGGTATTGATTCATTACCAGTTTGAAGTTGGTCGACGCTGCTGTAAAATTTGGGGGTGTGATCGCAAGATTGAATTCACCAAGCCAATAGTAAGCATTGGGTACAAATGGACTTTTTGGGTAATCGGTAATGAATTTCTTCATCGGAGCAATGGCTTGCGCTGCACCGCCAGCTTTGTAGGCTTCATAGGCAGCAATATAGGCGAGTTTATCGGATTCATCGCCAGTAATAGGCGAACTTGTGTTGTTGGTTGTATTTCCTGTCGTTGTGCTTGCTGTATTACTGGTCGAATTTGAGCTGGTTGTCTTCACTGAGTCTGTTGAAACAGATTGAGTTGTTTCATTTTGAGGTTTTTTCAACTCTTCTTGGATTTGTCCAAGGCGTTGATCGAAATCGACATACCGATTCTTGGTTTCTTTTTGCAATTGGTCGATATCGTTGTCGTGACTTTCAACTTTGCCGCGTAAATTTCGGACTTCATCCTGCAGCTTTTGGACTTGTTGTGTCAATTGCCACAATTGTGACGTCTGATCGCTATCCGTGCGTGCGGCTAGGACTGTTGGTGAGGACAATGGACGTG
>JACMMY010000184.1 GCA_014378805.1 Moraxellaceae bacterium | reverse complement strand
TTTAGGTTTAGAAGACCGTTTTAAAAGAGAAGTTTAATGCGTGCGATGATTTTAGCGGCAGGTTTAGGAACACGATTAAGACCACTCACGTTGAATACACCAAAACCGCTCCTTGAAGTCGGTGGTAAGCCTTTAATTGTATGGCATATTGAAGCGTTAGCACGCGCGGGTGTAAAACAGATTGTGATTAATACCGCTTGGCTCGGTGACAAACTTGTTGAGGCTTTAGGAGATGGTGCTCAATTCGGTGTCGAAATATTTTGGTCTCATGAAGATGAACCATTAGAAACCGCGGGCGGAATTCAAAAAGCCTTACCATTACTGGGTTCAGAGCCGTTTATTTTGGTCAATGGTGATGTCTGGACGCGGTTTGATTTCGCTACGTTAGTGAATAAAGCCTTAGATGCTGATTTGGGTCATCTAGTTTTGGTAAAAAATCCTCCACAGCATCCAAATGGTGATTTTGCTTTAACCCATGATCGGGTCGAACAAGACGGTGTGTATAAACTGACCTTTTCTGGAATTAGCATACTATCACCTAAATTATTTGAGTCACTTCCTGCTGGAAAAGCGCCTTTAGCGCCAATTTTGCGACAAGCGATTGATGCAGGACAAATCAGCGGTGAATGTTTACAAATGCATTGGGTCGATGTTGGAACGATTGAGCGTTTATCTGAGTTGGATCAGCAAATCCGTGATGGAATTGTTTAACTCGATTTTATAAATGGGTGAAAATCATGAGTTTGTCTGATTCGCAATTATTGAATCAATGGTTAGAAGTGCTTGAGACGCAGCAGCGTTCACCAAATACACTTAAAGCATATCAGCGTGATGTCATAAAATTATTAATATTTTTGCAATCTGAAAACGATCAACCCAAAAAGCAAAGCTCTCAAGATCCTGAGCCGCTCGTTCTGGATGAAACCAGTTATTTGTTTAGCTATCTTAATCGAGAATCATTGACTCGTTTTGCTGGCTTTCGGATGGAAACTGGTGGTCTTGCGCCAGCCAGTTTACAACGCGAATTATCTGCAATACGTCATTTTTCGGGTTGGCTCGTCGAAAAAACGGTACTGTCGTACAATCCCGCTGATGATTTCACGATCAATCGACCACCGCGACCGCTGCCCAATACCATGGATGCCGAAGTCGTCCAACAATTGCTGGATCAACCTGCACCTGAGGATCGTGATGAAGCGCGATTGTGGGTGCGAGATCGGGCAATGTTGGAATTGTTGTATAGCAGTGGCTTACGACTTTCAGAACTGGCGGATTTGACATTACCCATGCTAGATATGGGGCGAAAACTCGTTACTGTAACGGGTAAAGGCCGTAAGACCCGCATTTTACCGATTGGTTCTAAAGCACTTATTGCATTAGAAGACTGGCTTCCTCATCGCGCTTTATGGGCAGAAGAAGGTGTGTTACATGTATTTATTAGTGAGCGTCGCGGTGAGTCATTACACCCAAGAACGATAGAGCGTAGAGTGAGTTATCAAGCGTTGCGTGCTGGAATTACGCAGCATTTACATCCGCATTTATTACGGCATTGTTTTGCATCGCATCTGTTAGCGGGTAGCGGTGATTTGCGCGCAGTACAAGAGTTGCTAGGGCATGCAAATATTAGTACGACACAGATTTATACACATTTAGATTTTGAACATTTGACCAAAGTATATGATCAGACACATCCGCGTGCGAGAAAATAGAAATAAAACGCTGAGTTTTTTTTCATGTTCTACAGCCTCTCGCATGTTTCGATAAGCTCAACGCGCTACCGACGCATGATTTAGAACATTAAGCATGTTTAAAGAATGGTTAATAACCCAAAAAAACTTTAATTAAATTAATAGAATTAAACCACAAAAAGCGTATTGCGCCACTTTTCAGCAACCGCATCACTATCATGCTGATCAGGATGAAAATCCTGCTTGTAATAATCTAAATATGCGGGCAACAAAGATTTCGCAAGTTGTGAAAGTTGCTGCATCGCAATCCAATGTTGTTTCCATTGCTTACGACCATTTTTGTCGCTGAGCAATAATTTAGCGGTGATAAAGCTAATTCGTGATAAGAACGTCGTCGTAATAATTCGCATCGTACGCTTGCGCACAACTTCATCGTTGAAGACTTCTTTATACACATCGAAAGCAACGGCTTTATGCTCCGTTTCTTCAAGTGCATGCCACATCCACAAGCGTGCAGCTTCTGGATGCAATTGGCTGTGAAAGTCTTTGTTCTCCAGTAAATATTGAGCAATAATTGCGGTGAAATGTTCAAGCGCACAGGTCACAGCAAGCTTTTGTTTATTTGATAGAATCCCTTTTATTTTCTCAACTTTGTCATGTTCATCATCAATAATAGGCTGTACGTCGAGTCCAATACGTTTGGCAAAGTCATTAAAGTCTTCATGCGCGTGACTGTGCATGGCTTCTTGACCAATGAATGCAGATACATCCGCTTGTAGTTTTTTTGTTTTCACTTGATCGCGCACGTTACGAACCGAATGCACAAAAAAACGTTCGCCATTCGGAAAGGTGAGCGATAATGCGGTTAATAAATGAGAGATCAGTGGATTGTTGTTAAAGTAATACTTTGGTAATTCATCAAAGTTAAATTCAGGACGACGCACAGTAATCATATGGCGTTGGGTGCCAAAGGAAGAGGTTTTAGCGTCTAATGTATCGACTGCGCTTTGCACGATGACTCGCTCCTTAAGCGTGTTGGAATCTGTTCTGATCAGAACCACACGTTGTATTCGTTTTAACATCTGATTGTATTAGACAACTATGCCTGTCAACTTAATATCAATCCTGCTATAGACAATATGTATTGTCAAATTAAAAGATGGTTTTTTACACTGTTTTTTCGGATTAATTTGCTACGAATGACGCTTTAGTACAGATTTTTACTGATTAGACATCAATTCGGCTTGACCTGAACGCCGTCAAATAGCAATATACTGCGCACTCTTATGTCTTTATTGTATGCTCATTTTTAGTGCGGCTGAACATAGGTTGTAAGCAGAACTAAAAGTTGTAGTAGGCTCAAGAAAGTAGGGCGTTTTTCGCCGTACTATCATATTTTTTGAATATATCCACTAGCCAAGCCGAGGAATTTTATGAAGGCTCTTGTTGCTGTCAAACGTGTTGTCGATTACAACGTTAAAGTTCGTGTCAAAGCGGATCAAACGGGTATTGATCTGACTAACGTCAAAATGTCGATTAATCCATTCTGTGAAATCGCGGTTGAAGAAGCTGTGCGCCTTAAAGAAAAAGGCGTTATCACTGAAATCGTTGTGGTTTCTGTTGGTCCAACAGCCGCTCAAGAACAAATTCGCTCAGCGATGGCACTCGGCGCTGATCGTGGTATTTTGGTTCAGACTGATGACTCAGTAGGTCCTTTGGCTGTTGCAAAAATCATCAAAGCGATTGCTGATCAAGAACAACCACAGATCATTTTGCTGGGTAAACAAGCGATTGATGATGACAACAACCAAACAGGTCAAATGTTGGCTGCGTTGATGGGTGTTGGACAAGGTACTTTTGCATCAAAAGTCTCTGTAAACGGTACGACTCTGCAAGTTGAACGTGAAGTTGACGGCGGCGCACAAGTGGTTGATTTGGCATTGCCAGCAATCATCACAACTGACTTGCGTTTGAACGAACCACGTTACGCAGCTTTGCCTAACATCATGAAAGCACGTAAAAAACCACTGGATACCAAAACTCCTGCGGATTTCGGCGTAAGCACTGCACCTACAGTCAAAACTTTGAAAGTAGAGCCACCAGCAGAGCGTAAAGCAGGCATTAAAGTGAAGTCGGTTGATGAGTTGGTCGAAAAACTTAAAAATGAAGCGAAAGTAATCTAATTCGTTAAATTTTAAGTGTTTTTATTTTTAAATAGATTCTAACTGATTTTACAAAACGCATTCCGTTTTATGGGAGTTCTAAAATGGCTATTTTGGTTTACGCTGAACACGATAATGTCAGCCTGAAATCAGCAACATTAAACGTTGTTGCAGCGGCACAAGCCATCGGTGGCGATGTGCATGTATTGGTTGCTGGTCAAGGTGCACAAGCGGCTGCTGACGCAGCTGCGCAAATTGCCGGCGTATCAAAAGTGTTATTGGCAGACAATGCAGCTTACGCGCATCAATTGGCTGAAAATGTCAGCTTGTTAGTTGCAAACGTAGGTAAGGCATACAGCCACATCCTTGCGGCAGCAACTTCAAATGGCAAAAACTTTTTGCCACGCGTTGCGGCATTGCTTGATGTCAGTCAAATTTCTGACATCACTAAAGTGATTTCACCAGACACATTTGAACGTCCAATCTATGCAGGTAATGCGATTGCGACTGTTCAAAGTTCAGATTCAGTAAAAGTGATTACTGTACGTGGTACAGGTTTCGATCCAGTTGCTGCAACGGGTGGCTCTGCTGCAATCGAAGCAGTTGCTGAAGCGGATGATGCTGGTAAATCAACGTTTGTTAGCGAAGCACTGGCAAAATCTGAACGTCCAGAATTGACTGCTGCACGCATCGTTGTTTCTGGTGGTCGTGGTATGGGCAATGGCGAAAACTTTGATACGGTTTTGGTTCCATTGGTCGACAAACTCGGCGCAGCAATGGGCGCATCACGTGCTGCTGTTGACGCTGGCTTTGTACCTAACGACTTGCAAGTCGGTCAAACGGGTAAAATCGTTGCACCTGACCTCTATGTTGCGGTTGGTATTTCTGGTGCGATCCAGCATTTGGCTGGTATGAAAGACTCTAAAGTGATCGTTGCGATCAACAAAGATGAAGAAGCGCCAAT
>JACMMY010000183.1 GCA_014378805.1 Moraxellaceae bacterium | reverse complement strand
GGTTTTTATCAAAAAACATTACCTTCTACAGTTTTACAACCATCCATTCTAGTCGGGAATCTGCATATCCCTGAGAAAACAAGATACATGATGCTTACGCCATTGGTTGAAGCAATAGATTTACCTAAAATTAAATTATCAGAAGTTGGACAAATTCGACTTATTCCACTTCGATAATATTAATCATGTTGGTTTTACCGCTTTAAGTGACGGCGCTATCGTGAACTTTGCTGAAGTAGAAAAGCTTACAACAGCCTGTATTGTCAGCAAACTGCACTTGGATTGAATCATAAATTGGATAATACAAGGTTAAAGAAAATGGAATTGATGAATATGAACACTAAAAAATCTCGGAAAAATACTCGATCATTCACACTGTCCGCTTTTCCGATGGTCGCCATGGTCGTGCTCACTGGTTGTGGTAGTGGTGGAACGAATAACCTTGCAGATCCATCTGTGAATACAGGTAATAAAATAGTCAGTTGCTCTGCTTCTGGTGCAGTGGCATGTGTCACTAATCAATTCGTAGTAGATGCCCCTGTTGTGGGTTTGAACTATCAATGTGGCATTGTGAATGATGTTACCGATACAACGGGTACGGTTATTTGTCCGGATAAATCGGTTGCAGTTTTTTCTTTACAGGGCAAGGATCGGACACGTTCAATCACACTCGGTAGTTACTTGGTTAAATCTAAACGAGATACTTCAGGGGCTGCAACAAAAACTCTGGTTCGTATTACACCACTTGATCTGGCTCCTGCGGCACTTGATGCACCGAGTCTGACAGATACGGCGGCAATGCCAGCCCTAAATATTGCACAAATTCTCGAATCGTTACGTAGTAAAAATTCTTCTTACACGCCTGATTCACCGACTAGCCGCCTTATCATTGATGATTTTACTAAAGAAAAAATCAATTTATTGGCTGCGAGTATCAGCGCCGCTGATGTCGCGAGTGGTAGTTTCGTAACCGCCTTTCAGCCCGTATTGACGAGCCTGAATGTATCGTTGCTTCCACAAGATCAAGTCGTGATCCGTTTAATGCAAGCATTACAGGCGATACAAGCGGGTTCTTACTATACTAACCCTCTTTTTATTAGTTTTTTTCCAGATATCACCTCAACACAAGCTGCTAGTATCGCAACGATTGCAACGTCCGCGCGTACAGATGATCAGTCCGTACTTGGGCTTGCGAATATAATTGATCGAAGTGGGAATGCGATTGGGCATGGTGCTGAGTGGAATGGTGATATCTCACCGATAGATTCCACCAAAGGTACAAAAACAGCATATAACCTGTTAACGGGTGCAAATGGATATACGCGCTTACTTCCGACGAGTCCGACCACATTTATTAATCCTGTGAATGGTTTTGTTAAAACGAACTATATTTGGCAGCCAAAAGCTTATAAATTAGACGCAACAAGTAATTTGTGGACAGAAACAGGTGTAACCCCGACGCCTTTGGGTCAAGCAACATTTAGTAAAGGCCGTTTACTTTCGGGTACATATATCGTAGGTAATCAACCACTTTGGACGAATGTGACAAACAATCCAACAACAGTTTTAGCCCCTGCTAATGAGTTGGGAATATGGTCACAAACTAATAGTGCAACATCTAAACCGTATTCTGGGACATTAACGCTTCAAAAACCGCGCAGCGTGGATACCTTCTTAGATCCATCGGTGTTCAAGACCGCCGCGAATGTTGGCAAGGATAACCAAGCTATTTTTCCACTATATGCGGTTCTGACTTTTTCTTACCTTGATGCGAATAAGGTGAGTAAAGAGATTGGTAAGCAAGGCATTAAGATTCTTGCAAACGGTAATATCGAGACCGATATGGCGCAAAACTGCCAAGCTTCTTCGGCTGTAGAATATCCAGTTGGAATGGTCGCTGCTGCATTTCAAGGGGTTACTAATATTTCAGATCGTTTTATTAGTCCGATTATTATGCTGAGCGGCCAGCAGTTCGGGCAGCTTGATGGCATGCAGATCGGAACCATTGGTTTCTCACGCTCTGCAAAGATCAATGTGGTAGCTGCGACACGCGGTAGTATTAATATGACTGATAACACCGATGTGTTCACCACCAATTCAGATAAAGTAACAACGCTTGAAAGTACTGGCGAACAAAGCGTACTGCCTGCAGGTTACACCAACTTCTATGACTTTTGGAGTAATATTAAGTCTGCAGATTTACAAACTGCTGCTGATAAAGTTGCAGCTTTGCGTAGCGTTGGATCGGTGAGTTTAGCGTTAAATACCTGTTA
This sequence comes from Moraxellaceae bacterium, assembly GCA_014378805.1. Taxonomy (GTDB): domain Bacteria; phylum Pseudomonadota; class Gammaproteobacteria; order Pseudomonadales; family Moraxellaceae; genus Aquirhabdus. Next base: position 10,139 of record JACMMY010000183.1, on the reverse strand, counting down.
TACACCGCCAATCGGACAGTAATCAGTTCTTTGTTGGGTGTTGTTATGTTGTGAAATAAAAAAGAGACCCAATTGGTTTCTTTTTTATTTGAGTTGGATTGGGAATTTACTCAATTGCAGTATCATTACCTGTAATGGTTTCTAGATGAAAAGGTACGTTATTGGTTGCAAAGTCATAAGTTTGCCGATCATGGTAATAGTGCTTTAGCGTCCGATAAATACTCGGAAACGCTAAGCTATCCCAAGGAATGTCTGCTTCGTCGAATAGCGCACATTCTAAGCTTTCTTCGCCTGCGCCAAATTCGCCATTTTCAAGCGCCCCTTTAAACAGCATGTAGACTTGACCAATTTGGGGGATGTTGTAGCTGCAATAGAGATGATCAAGGGTGACATGACCTTCGGCTTCTTCCCAAGTTTCACGCGCTGCGCCTTGTTCCATCGTTTCTTGGAGTTCCATAAATCCAGCAGGAAGTGTCCATAAACCATAACGAGGCTCAATCGCACGACGACAGAGCAGCACTTTGCCTTGCCAAATCGCGAGTGCGCCACAAATGATTTTTGGGTTTTCATAATGAATATGGTTGCAGTTTGGACAGACTTCACGGTAGTGAGAGTCGCCTGCTGGAATTGCGGTCTGTGTGGCATGACCACATTTGATACAAAAAGACATTTTCATTAATCCTAAGAATCAAGTATCGCACGATCATGGACGTGCGTTGTGATCGTCATTCGTGTGTCTTATGATTGAACAATATCAAACAACATGGACAAATCCCAGAGTTATGTCGATTGAATTTGTCTTATTCGATAAAACTCATGCGTCACTAGAATAACGCAATTCTGCTAGTGTGGTGTGATTGTAATGATTTAAGCTGTCTTAATGGAGGGAAAGATAAAAGTCCCTCCAACATTGTAAAATAAATATTAGGATGGGTTCGCTTATGTCTGTTGTTGTACCCACTTTACGGTCACGCATCGAGTCGCAGTTGAGGTTTGCCAAACGGCGACGCGAAGCTGATGCCGCGGTTTTACTGGCAATGACGGATGAAGATGATCCGCGTATTTTACTGTCTAAAAGGGCCGTGACGTTAAACCAACATGCAGGTGAAGTGTCCCTGCCAGGGGGTAAGCGCGATTTGAGTGATACGAGTAATATTGCGGTCGCACTGCGTGAGGCATGGGAAGAGACTGCGCTTGATCCATTTTCAGTACGCTTGGTTGGGGACTTGCCGACACAAACTGCAAAAAGTGGCCTCAGTGTCAAACCTATTGTGGGTATTATTCCAGCTGATACTGTTTTAGTCGCTCATCCAGGCGAAATTGAGAAAATATTTTTTGTCCGTTTATCTTATTTGTTGAATGAAAAACCGGAACCCTATCGTGTTGCGATGAAGGCTGGCATATTTGTTGTGCCCAGTTTTCAGGTTGAAGGCGAGGTCGTTTGGGGTTTAACAGGGCGAATATTGGTGGATTTGGTGCGTTATGGATTAGGTAAAAAAATTGATTGGCCGCTTTTTTATATGACTAAGAAGTAATAAAGCGTTGATTGTATTGCATGCGAAATGAGGAGTAATGTGATGTTGTATTGTTTTGAAGATAATTGTCCAATTACGCATGTAGATGAGGGCGCGTCATGGAACGGATGGGTTGCAGACAGTGCTTCGGTGATCGGTCAGGTCACTTTGGGTCAATCGGTCAGCGTTTGGTTTGGCGCGGTGATTCGTGGAGATAATGCACTGATTGAGATTGGTGATTTCAGTAATATTCAGGAAAACTGCGTGTTGCATACGGATGCGGGTATTAACCTGAAAATTGGACAATATGTGACTGTAGGGCATCAGGTAACTTTGCATGGTTGTCAGATTGGCGATAACAGTTTGATTGGTATCAATTCGGTGATTTTGAACAATGCAGTAATTGGTAAGAATTGCATCATTGGTGCAAATGCGTTGATTCCAGAACGGATGGTGATTCCTGATAATTCGATTGTGATGGGTTCTCCTGGCAAAGTGGTGAAACCGGCGAGTGAGATGGTTGAGCAAATGATTCGGATGAGTGCGCTACATTATGCGGAGCATTGTCAGCGGTTTAAGAAAGGGTTGCGTCCACATAGCTTGTAATTTTTAAAATAATCTCAATTGGCTGAGCTTGTCGAAGCCTTTTTGTGTGGTGATAGCCCTTCGACATCCTCAGTGAACTGCAAAAAAGTATTCAATTCCCCTGCTCAATGTACGTCTTTAAGCGCCGCCAACTGCTTTAAATCATTAATATTTAAAAAAGCTTGTGGATTTAGCCACGGAATGTCGAGTGTTTGGCGTGCATCTAGCCAATTGTGGACGGCGCGGCTGGTTTTGAGTGCATCCGCGAGTGTGGCTATTTCGCTTTTATGGATTAATAAACATAAATTCTGGCGGCGCTCGCCATCGTGTGCGACGGCGATTTTTGCAGCTTGTGGGTTTTGCTGTAAATGCGTAGATAAAGCTGTCCATGCAAGTTGTGCAAAATCTGTTGGGTAGAAAACCAAGTCGCATGGCGCGATGATGACCCAGTCATGTTGGCACAGTGGCAGTGCCGCTAAAATCCCTGCGAGTGCGCCGCCATAGGTAAATTCACTGGGTAAGTCGTGAATAGTCTGGCCGAATTTTGCATAATCCTGTGGATGGCGATTACAGCTAATCACGATCTGTTCGACGGCGCTTGGTAATGCTTCTTTGACCCATTGCACGAGAGGTTTGTCTTGATAGAGGACTAAGCCTTTATCTAAACCATCCATGCGTCGTCCTTCTCCGCCTGCAAGAATGATTGCAGATAATGAAGGGATGTCTGACTGATCTTGTCCCATCATTTTATCGGTTGTTTTATGTGAAGAATCGAGCAGTGGAGTCATATTTGGCTTAGAATCCTGTTTTTCGTGTCGCATGTCTGGTTCGGTCATTTTTTTATAGTGCCGTGACGTGCTTATTGCTCATGATAGTCCAATTGTTTGTGGATTGAACAGCGTGTTTTTTGATTAGTAATCGCTGAGCCAATCCGTTTAGGGGTGAACATGCTTCTTGCACTTGAGACCGCAACGGATCAGTGTTCTGTTGTTTTATATGATGCGTCAGGCGTGCAAGCCGAGCGTTTGGACACGCGTGCGCGCGAACAAACCCGACTCATTTTGCCAATGATTGATGCGGTTCTAGCTGAGTGCAATTTAAGTTTTAAAGATTTAACCGCGATTGCCTTTAGCCGTGGCCCAGGTTCGTTTAGTGGCGTGCGAATTAACGCGGCTGTTACGCAAGCACTCGCGTGGGCACATGATTTACCCGTCATCGCGGTTTCAACATTACAGGCGTTAGCCCAACATGCTTATGCGCAAAAAGGTTTAAACCGCGTGTGCGCCGTGATTGATGCACGGATGAATGAAGTGTATGCGGCATCGTTTCAGCTTGATCAAAGCGGTGTGATGCAAATGATCGGTGAAGAGCAATTAGCGGCATATAACGCAGTGAATATGGCTGAAGGAACGCAGGCTTTGGTTGGCAGTGGCAGCCTATTAGTCGATGCCGATGTTGCAGGAGATTTACCGCGCATCGTTGAATTGAGCGCGACTGCGCATGATATTGGTTTCTTGGGTTGGCAGGCATTACAGCATGGTCAAACTGTGACGGCGGCAGAGGCATTGCCTGTGTATTTACGGGATGATGCGTGGAAGAAATTAGACCAGCAACGCAAGATTTCATATTAGTTTTTTAGATGTGATACTGAGTTTTTGATTTTAGATTGAGCAAATGTGCTCGTGATATTAACTGTTCTAAGCGTTTTTAAGAGAGACCCATGGATATCGTATTATTGTGTCAAGCCGTCATTATGGGCATCGTGGAAGGTATCACGGAGTTTCTGCCTGTGTCGAGTACAGGGCACTTAATTTTGACGGCGGAGCTGTTGAACTTTTGGACTAAAGAAAAGCGTGATGTGTTTGAAGTTGCCATTCAGTTAGGTGCAATTTTGTCGGTGTGTTATGAGTATCGTGTGAAACTCATTACGGTGATTCAAGGTTTGCTAAAGAATCAGCCAGCCGCTTGGCGTTTTACGTTGAATGTCTTGATTGCATTTTTACCTGCCGCGATCTTAGGGTTTTTAACCATTCACGCGATCAAAGCGCATTTCTTTAATGCGGTGACGGTTGCGATTGCATTAGTGGTCGGTGGATTTATTATTTTGTGGGCGGAGAAGCGTACCCATAATATTCGCATTCATGATATCGATGATATGCAGCCGTTAGATGCGCTGAAAGTCGGTTTGGCACAATGCGCGGCTCTGATTCCAGGAACATCGCGTTCAGGCGCAACGATTATTGGTGGTTTGTTGTTTGGTGTGTCACGGAAAGTGGCTGCTGAATTTTCGTTCTTTTTAGCGATTCCGACCATGTTTGCCGCTACGCTTTATGATGTTTTCAAAAACCGTGATGCGTTTGTAGCGGCTGATTTTCCGATATTTGCGGTTGGATTTGTGGTGTCTTTTATTTCCGCATTGCTGGTGATCCGCGCTTTGATGCGCTACATCACTAATCACGATTTTACGGTGTTTGCTTACTATCGCATTATCTTTGGTGCATTGATTTTATTGTCATCATATATGGGTTGGGTGAATTGGAGCGCATAAGTCTAGGTTTGATGAGATCACTGTGCCGAGCGTTTGCGTGCACCTAATTTATTTGCCGCAAACGGCTCAACAAGCCCAAGCCGTGCAACAGTGGTTTGCATTGAATACTGACGACTATGCGTTGGTGCTTGAGGAGCAAGCAGAAACGCCGACTGCACGTGAATTGCGCAAGCGACCTGAACTCTGTTTGATTTATGATGAACAAGGTTTGTGGCTTGCAGCAAATGGGATGAAAATGCAGCCCGATTGGGTCGGGCAGTTGCAGCGCTTGTATCGTGCAGGGATTCGGAATGAGTTGCTGGCACGTGCGTGTTTGATTTCATCAACGGCGAATATCATCGATGCGACGGCAGGTCTTGGGCACGATGCGTTGCTTTTAGCTTGGCTAGGCGCATCAGTGACAATGGTTGAGCGGCATCCGATTTTGGCGGCTTTGCTGATGGATGCGAAGGCACAAGCAATACGATTTAGCGATGAACGATTGCATCACGCTGTGAACCGGATGACGGTCGTTTTTGCCAAATCTGAGGCATATTTGGTTGATCATGCCATCCATAGTGCCGTAGATGTGGTGTATCTTGATCCGATGTTTCCTAAAGCCGCTACGGACAAAAAACAACCTCTTGTTAAAAAAGAAATGCAAATTTTACAGCATCTCTTATCCATTCCACGTCATAGCGATGTCGACATTGATTGGGGCGATGCCTTATTGCCGCTGGCGATGAATGTCGCCAAACGCGTGGTGGTGAAACGTCCTCGATTAGCTGAACCACTTGCAGGCATTGAACCTGCTCATCGTTGGTTAGGGGATGCTTGCCGCTTTGATGGTTATTTTCAGCATCATCTTTCCAATGATCTCATTCCAGTCATTGATCATGAATAACACACCTGATGTTGCCGTTTGGCAAGCCTTTGATCACGCTTCTGAAAGTTATGATCGGGTGACTTTGTTGCAGCGTGAATCTGCTGATTTCTTATTTAAATTGATGCAGGCGAGTGGTGAATTTTTGCCTGCTCATTCGCAGCAATGGCTGGATGTCGGTTGTGGAACAGGGGCGATTGCTAAGAAAATCGCTGCACAACAGCAACAGGTTTTTGCGTTAGATCAATCGCCTGCGATGTTGGCACATGTCATAGGTTTGGATGGTGTTACGCCTGTGCAAGGCGATATTCGGCAGTTGCCGTTTGCCGATCAAGCAATCGATCGGATGGCGAGTCATTTTGCGTTGCATTGTCTGGGTCCTTTGATTGTGTCTGAGCTGTGTCGGGTGGTGAAATCGGGCGGTGTGTTGTGGTTGGCCGTGCCTGTACAAGGTTCCTTTGCCAGTGTGCATACGCGTTATCCTGATTTGCCTCTATTTGATTTTCTGCCTGCTGAGGAGTGGACAAGTACGGCAGCTGCGCAATCGGTGGAAGTGGTTTCTGTGACTGAAAAGTGCTGGAGTCAGCCATTTAATCATCTACAAGATTTACTACATACACTGAAACTCATGGGCGGGAATCGTATAGGTCGTGCGCAAACGCCTGTGTCCATGTCGCAGTTCCGTGCTTGGCTGCGTGATGTCGAGCCGATTACCTTAGAATATCAAGTTCTCTACATGCAGTTACGTGTGCTGTAGATTTTCAAAAATGATTTGAATTAGTGAGTGAATTCGTGACCGAAACTATTCTTGCTCCACAAGTACCAAAACCGCGACAAGTATTCTTCGTCGCGGGGACAGATACTGATGTCGGTAAGACTGTGGTGTCGTGTACGTTATTGGCGCGGGCAAAGTTATTAGGATTGAGTGCGTTTGGTGTGAAACCGATCACGGCGGGTTGCGACACTGAAATCGTGAACGGTAAAGAAGTGCTCGTCAGTGGCGATGCTGCGCGCATGAGTGAACATGCGAGTGTTGCAATAGATCCGATGCTCATAGCGCCGATTCGTTTGCCATCACCCATTTCACCACATCTTGCCGCAGCGGAAGTTGGTGTGAGCTTGCGTGCGGAACGCGTCGTAGGGCAGGTTCGTGCAGCGTTGTCGACGCGTGCGGATTTGGTCATCGTCGAAGGGGCTGGTGGTTGGCGTGTGCCGATCAATGCTCGTGAAACGGTGGCGGATATCGCGCGGTTACTGCAAAAACCTGTGATCTTAGTGGTACGAATTCGTTTGGGGTGCTTAAACCATGCGCTATTAACTGCTGAAGTCATTCGCCGTGATGGTTTACAGCTCGCTGGTTGGGTGGCAACAGTGTTAGATGATGATCAAACTGCGGAGATGATTGACGCGCAATGTACATCATTGGCAGAACGGTTGCAGGCACCTTGCTTGGGCGTTTTACCGTTTCAGAAAATCTTGAATGTGAATGCGCTGTCATCAATGATTCGATTGCCTCATGAAATGGATCCGACCGCTTGAGCTTTTGGCATCTAGATATGCTTAATTGGATAGAAGTTAATCATATTTACAAATTATTTATATCAATTAATCTCGATTTCAGTCTTAATTTACATGTGTAATTTTTATCTGAATTCAGGTCATTTAGCATTCATTTGCAAGACTATTTCATATTGAGACTTTGGGTTTTCATGACCCTTTGTATTGGGATAATGTGCGTTTTCAAGTTCATTTGATTTTTTTAAATCATCAGTAAAGAGAGTCCTAAGCTGAAATCCCATGATTGAGCTGCCCCCGTCTCAAAGTTTTTTTTCAGATCTATTTGCCAACCAGCGAGCAGCATTGTGGATGTTGCTTAGTTCGCGGCGTGCTTTTCGATCAGTCAATCCAAGTGCGTTGCAACTGGTGTTTCTCGCTATTTTGGCAGTGTTAGCAAACACCTTGTTCAGTTGGTTAACAGCCAATGGCGAAGGGCATTTTAACAGTCAGGGGCTCGCGAGTTATCTGCTCTGGCCGTTCATTGCGCTGATTGCAGGAATCTTTATTGCGCAGCGTAATGGCCTTGGGCGACTAGTGCTCGTGCCAGTGATTTTGTGGTTGGCGGCGGATATTTACATTGCGTTGTTTCAAAGTTTGTTGCAATACCTTGGCTTGATAAATCGCTTACCAGATTTTATCTTGCCGTGGATGAATTCGCTCTTTTTAGTGTTGTTTATTTGGCAAACCGTATCGTTGGTATTGATTTTTGCTAAGCAATTACGCTGGCCGTGGTGGGAACAAATTCTGATTTTGGTCGGCACGATTGTGACCTTAGCGATTTGGCAACAGGCGGTCAGCAGTCAACCGATCTGGAAAGTTGAGGCGCAAGTTGAGCCAGTCGTGTTGTCGGAAGAGGCGTTATATGCCCAGCCGCGCCTGCTCGACGATATGCTCAGTCAGTTGCAAAAAGGCGTGTTTGGCGAGACGCATTGGTACTTTATGGGTGTGGCTGGCGCCGGTTATCAGGATGTGTTTAAGACTGAAGTCGAGAATACCCAACGTCAGTTTGATACGCGATTTGGCACGCTTGGACGTTCGTTGGCGTTGATTAATAATGCCAATACTCAAGCAACTTTACCGATCGCGAGCCGAACCAGTATAGCCCGCGCATTGGCGCGAGTTGGTCAGCAAATGGGTTCGGATGATGTGCTATTTTTATTTATGACGTCACATGGCAATCAAAATATTTTTGAGCTGGCGAATGATCCGATTGGTTTGAATTCACTCAATCCACAGTGGCTACGCGAAACTTTAGATCGCTCTAATATTCGTTGGCGCGTCTTGGTGATTTCGTCATGTTATTCAGGTAGTTTTATTCCAGCATTGCAGTCACCGAATACGATTGTTATTACCGCCTCTGCAGCCAATAAGCCATCCTTTGGCTGTTCTACTGAAGCGGATTATACCTACTTTGGTCGGGCTTTCTTTGCTGAAGCGATGCGTGATCAAAACTCACTGACCGCTGCATTTGAAGTTGCAAAAAAATTGATTAGCAAGCGAGAGAAAGAGGCAGGTTATCCACCTTCTAGTCCACAGATGCAAGTGGGGACAAATATTGCGACGATTTTGCCGCAGATTGAAAGTCGATTATTTCCTGCGCTGACGGAGACCACTTCGCCGCCTGAAATATCCCTATCGACTTCTGTGATGCCGTCTTTACATTTGCCTGCAATGAAGATTCCGTCGCAACATAAAATTGCTGCGGTCGATAGTCCAAATTAATGAGAATATTGATATGAACGCGTCAATATTAATCGTATTTACCAGATAAGGAGTTCCTTCATGAAAACACGTGCCGCGATTGCATGGGCTGCTGGACAACCACTGACGATTCACGAAGTCGATCTTGCGCCGCCGCGTACTGGTGAAGTCTTGGTGGAAATAAAAGCCACAGGAATTTGTCATACTGATTATTACACCTTGTCAGGTGCTGATCCAGAAGGGCGTTTTCCTGCGATTTTGGGGCATGAAGGTGCTGGCGTTGTCCTTGAAGTGGGCGCAGGCGTGACGTCACTGAAAGCGGGTGATCATGTGATTCCGCTTTATACCCCTGAATGTCGTCAATGTAAATTCTGTTTGTCGCAAAAAACCAATCTGTGCCAAGCGATTCGCACGACGCAAGGTCAAGGCTTGATGCCTGATGGTTCATCGCGTTTCTCGCTCGATGGTCAGCCAATTTTGCATTATATGGGCACGTCGACATTTGCGAATCACATCGTTGTACCTGAGATTGCGCTGGCAAAGATCCGTTCGGATGCGCCGTTTGATAAGGTCTGTTATATCGGTTGTGGTGTAACAACTGGAGTAGGTGCCGTTTTATTTACCGCTAAAGTAGAAGCTGGTGCGAATGTCGTTGTGTTCGGTTTAGGTGGTATTGGTTTGAATGTGATTCAAGGTGCCAAAATGGTTGGTGCTGGCAAAATCATCGGTATCGACACCAATCCTGCGCGTGAGGCGATGGCGCGTAAATTTGGTATGACGCATTTTATTAATCCGAAAGATGTACCCAATGTGGTTGATGCGATTATTCAACTGACTGATGGCGGTTCTGATTATTCATTTGAATGTATTGGTAACACCACAACGATGCGTCAGTCGCTGGAGTCGTCGCATAAAGGTTGGGGACGCAGCATTATCATCGGCGTGGCGGAAGCGGGTGCTGAGATCAGTACGCGTCCATTCCAATTAGTCACGGGGCGTAAGTGGGAAGGTTCGGCGTTTGGCGGCGCGCGTGGGCGTACTGATGTGCCTAAGATCGTCGATTGGTATATGGACGGCAAGTTGAATATTGATGATTTGATTACACATCATTTGCGTTTAGATCAGATCAATGAAGGTTTTGATTTGATGAAGCGCGGTGAGTCGATTCGTTCGGTGATTGTGTATTAATGAACACGATAGAATTTGTTGGGCTACGATACGCGTAACCCAACATTTTTTAGGATTGTGATTACTGAGCTGGGGTCACGATCACAGTGGTGTTCTCACCAGTCTTACCCGTGTTACCCATTCTGCCTTGATCGCCTTGATCGCCTTGAGCACCGTCATTGCCTTGGACGCCATCATTACCTTG
>JACMMY010000182.1 GCA_014378805.1 Moraxellaceae bacterium | reverse complement strand
TTTTTTCATGCACTAGTCCCTACATGGAAACACCTTTTTTTATTTGAAATCGGTAGTGTTGCAGATTGTTGTTCCTACTTATTGTGGTGTAAATCCCCAACCATTAGCTTTGAAGTATTTCGATCCAATTTTGTACACGTCAAAACTTTGTGCTTTATAAAATTTAAATAGGAAAATAATTTCCGCTAGATATACGGTGACACTAATTGCCTTTGATGCCGGGGAAAGACAATCGCAAAGGCAGGTGCAATATGCAATAAAAATCAAAAGCAACAAAGGAAACATACTCACAATTCCAGAAATTAAATCCCATTTACCGAAAATTATTTTTTCTTTTTTAAATTGTAATGTGCCACTCCATACAAGGAATGGGGCGTCGAAATAGGTGATGCCATAGAGGTGAACCTGATCCAAACACCATTTTCTCTGAGTCGGGTTGGCAGGACGTCCAAAATTTGCAGCGAAGCGAAATTTCTCAACAGTTTCTTCTTGAGCCGCTCGCGCTGCATTTGCAAATCTCGGCAGCGCATTCAGTTTACGTTCCTGAAAATTGACAATAACTCTGTAAACAAACATAAGCAAACACATGATCCAAGGACGAGCGACCCATGCGACCGACATGTCTTTCATTACTTTCGATTTGAAGAGCGCAAAATCCCGATCGGCACTATCGAAAGTTCCTGCATGTTTGGTCGACTTCTCTAAAAGCTCAGCGAGCTTATCTTGATCATCCTGATTCATTTGGGTCATTTATTTTCCTTGAGAGAGTTCCAATTGTTGCTTCTCACTGAGTGACAAAGACGAAGGACTTTTAACATACTGAGCTAATAGGGTTAGCATCATCCTCAGCCGAGTCTCATTTGATAGACTTCCACCCTGAAAATTGTTTTCAATTTCAGTCACCATTTCGGATACTCGCTGTAAAACCTGCGGCGGAAAATCTTCCAATTTTTGGTGTTGTTCGCGCCCAAATAAAACGTATTGCAAGTTAAATCCTAGCGAACCCAGCGAGTAAACAAAATCCATTGTCGGTGTCGTCATTCCTTTTTCATACTTGTAAATGGTCTGTTGTTTCACGCCCACCCGCTCAGCAAGTCCGTCCTGTGTTAACAGCAAACGGACACGCTCACTGCGCATTCGCTCACCTAATCCATTCAATAAATTTTTATTTTCCATAAAATTCTTTAAATTTTTTTCAATGTGGGGTAATCTATTTGTGTTCAGAATAATACATATAAATGTACATGTATAGATAAAAGAAGCTTTTATTTTCTTAATAGATGTTTTTTTACATTTTATAAGGTGTAGGAAATGAAGACAGTCGAGCAAGTCCGGAAAGAATTTGAGTATAACGGTCAGTCAATGACGAGATGGGCGCAAGAGCATGGATATCGAGTTCACTTGGTGCAACAGGTCCTCAGTGGCCGATCGCGATTTCTGCGCGGAAAATCGCACGAAATTGCAGTTTTGCTGAGTTTGAAAGATGGATGCATAAAAGAGCCGTCTGGAGTAAGCCTCTAACCAATAAAGTCTCGCTGCACATTATTTCTTGATGGTAACAACTAATTGCTTGATTGTCACTACGTACAGACCTGCGGTGTCTGATATTCCATTACCAGTTTTTCGGAGGTAAAGCACATGAACTAACAAAAAAAACAGACCAATGTCACTAAAGTTGGGCTGTAAAAAAGGCCAAGGCCGGTGAGCGCTAACTCACAGGCCTTGTATTTGTTACTTGGAAAATTGACTCCTCCAAGATCAAGTATCGCCCTTCCCGAATCCTATGTCAAATTTTTGATCTGATTTTAAAGATCGAACGGATTCGTGCGCCCATTATTTCTTATCTTTGGTTAATACCTATTTCTGTCTTCCTGGAAAGTTGTTTTCTCGAAGAAGGAGTGACCGTATTTTCCTGAGGCACTCATACGCTTATATTTTAGTTAAGCAAATGGAACGACGATGCGAACAGAAAAACGCTTTACACCAGACTTACTTGCCCGGTTTGAACGACTTGAAAGAGGCCAAGGCACCCATGAAAACTACATCCCTTGGCACCGAGTTGGACGTGGTGACCCAGCTAGTATAGGGCGCTCCCATCTTCATGAATGGCGCGGCCGGCATTGCGAACTGCTGAGCGATAAGGAACTAATTTACTATTTTTTTACAACAATGCTAAATAATCTTTACGATGTTAGGGAGCAATTTCCCCTGACACTTGAGAGTTCTGAACACGAGTTATCCAAATATAAAATAGGTGAATTTTCATCAGATTTTCCGGGAACTTTAGAAATCGCTGCGAAGTTTAGTTTCAAACATCCGAAATGCCACGGCAATAAAAAATCAACCAATTGGAGGATGACTACCGACTTTCTGTTGACCTTTATGTTACCTAACGGAGAACTCTTATTACTTGCTTTAGCAGTCAAGCTTGATGGCGAGGTTGACAAAAAGAGAACCCGCCAGTTGCTGGCAATCGAGCGTCAATATTGGTTCGAGCGCAATGTTGAATGGTTATTATTGACGCCAGCTTTATACCATCCGTTAATTGCTGACTTACTTAGTTGCACCAGATATTGGGGCTTGTCCTCTAAGGTTGAAGACGAATCGATTCAATTTGCAGTATCACATTCGGCTTCGTGGGAAGGGCGCTCATTAACATTTGCGCTTTATGACCTAACCGAGAAATTCGGCGATCTGGATCATGCACAACGAATATTTTGGCAAGCTGTTTGGTCTGGACAATTGCGCTTAGAGTTACGGCGTGGGTGGCGTCCGCACGAGCCATTGAGATTTTTGTCCGAAGAAGCATTTGGCAATTTAAATCCAGTGGCTGCGCGGAGGTCCGCATGGATTTAGTACATAACCAAACAATTCGAATTTCATCGTCATCTGAGGCGGAATCCGGAGTCTTCAGAATCATATTAGTTGAGCGAAGAACTGGCCAAATAGCTTTGGTCAAAATCGACAATAAAGACTATATAGAAAAAAATCGTGGTGGCAGGCGGCGATTGGCAGTGTCAAAAAATCCGCGAAAAAAAGCGCCATTGCCCAATGTCGGAGACTTGATTTGGGCGGAAATAAAGGAAATCGAGATATTAGATAGTCAAGGGCATATTCAGAATGTCGATATCGAACATGAATCGGTTTATTTTAAACCAATGAGTGAATCTGATGATGAACGTTTTGCATTGCGATTAATCGCCATGCGCTGTTTTCTTGAATTTGATAATTTAAGAGACTCTATCATTGCTTTCAAAGGACTTAGTGATCTGGTAAAAATGGCGATGAAATCGAGTGGATTGAGTCGAGCGTTGATCTACCGACTATGGTCTCTGTTGTGTAGATTCGGATTTAATGAACGAAGTCTCAGGCCGCGCAGAGACAGGTGTGGTGCTCCAAATATTCTTCGACCCTGCGATCCGGGTGGGAGGAAGAAAGCCGGAAGAAAATCGACAAGAGAGAGGCTTTTGCCGGAAAACGGAAAAACAAATCCTCTTGAACAACCTGGAATGAATTCAGTATGGCGGCTTCAAATCATGGCTGCTGATAAAAAAATTCCTGTTCCGAAACCAGACTTCCCCGCGCGGTACATACAAATTATTAATAGCCATTTCGTAAAAAGATATCGTCAAGTGAACGGAGAGCTAAGTCCTTGTGAATTAGTCAAAGGCGAATATCCAAATCGGAGTCAGGTCCGTCGTGTTTTAAATGTTGATATACCTCGGATGGCAAGGTTACTGGAAAAAACGACAAAAGGGCATTATCTACGTAGTCATCGAGGTTTAACAGCGAGTAATTGGAAAGGTGTCGCTGGTCCAGGCCACACTTGGGCAATCGATTCAACGATCGGAGACATTTATCTTAGATCCAGTGTGAATCGCGCATGGATTATTGGACGACCAGTTGTATATCTGATTGTGGATGTGTGGTCCACTGCTATTGTCGGATTTTATGTTTGCTTAGTAGGACCGAGCTGGGATATGGCAAAAATCAGCCTTTTTTCTGCAGTCACCGATCCAAATTTAATTGCTGATTTATGGAGTTATCAGCCGATTCTTTCACTTCAACCTTTTCCAACGCTCCCCGTTGTGTTGATGTGTGATCGTGGCGAATACTTGTCCCGTGCGGCGAGCATTACGGGGATGAGGCTGATCCCATGCATGAGCTACGCTCCCCCTTATAGACCAGATCTAAAGGGGCTAGTCGAAGTTTTGCATCGCATAGAAAAAGACAAGCAATATTTATGGGTACCAGGAGCAATTGATGCTCGGCGTAAAGAATATGAACTGAGACGATTTGACCCGACTGAAGCTGTGTTTACTATTAGTGAATACACTAATTTCCTGCACACGATATTTGCCGAATATAACCTGACCGCGGATCGAGTCAAAAGGTTGGATACGCATATGATCGCAGCAGGTGTTATGCCAAGCCCTGCAGGACTCTGGCGATGGGGTCATGCGGTTGGCATTGGAACCAGGCGGGCATTTCAACAGTCGCAATTGATAACCGATTTATTGCCAAATGCAGTTGCTAAAGTGACGAGAAAAGGTGTTCGTTTCGTCGGACTGCAGTATGAATCTGACATAGTGAATGAGCAGCAGTGGACCGCGCGCGCAAGAAATTTTGGCAGTTGTGACATTAATGCCAGTTATTTTCCAGGATCAGTGTCTCGTATTTGGACCCCCAATATAAATGGATCTGGCTTGCTGGATTTGCGGCTTTCTCAGCAGACACTGGCATCAAATGAGCAAACGATGGATGAGGTGTTAGATGCCTTCATGGTGGGGAAGATAAACAACCCAGAGTATGAACACTTAAATGTATTGCAAAAAATAATTAGCAGACAGCGGATTGATGCACTTATTTCCAGCGCGAAAATACAAACCGAGGAGGCAATCTCTAAATATAAAGGAACGCTTCCAAGCATGACTGAATCACGTCAGATTGAAGTGTCGATCGATGCAAAACGAGATGTTGCGGGTATTGAGGGGGGAAATCTACACTCTGAAAAAACTGAAAATGAATCTGAACAGGCATACATGGAGATGATGAGAGAAGTGATGCTGACAGCAAACAAGGGCGAAGTGTGATGGCGATGAATCACGATGACCCATACCGAGGGAATATTTTAACTAGGGGCCTCGGCCCCATCTTATCCCCTCTTGAAATTTTGCGATCACTGGCGCATTTTCCACCGCTTCCTCAAAATTTGAAAGGAATGCCGCTTTATATACGCCTACATTACCTGATGAGTGTCAGAGATTTGCATATTCCGTTTCAGGAAGGGGCGAATTTGTTCTCCACTTCAGATCTAATGATCCGTCAGGGCTATCGATATCGTGACCCGTCTTTTGCTAGCACGTGGAACATTGTCGGTGGTGAACCGGGGAATATCAAAGTGCCGCGATCGCCAGCCACTTCCGCTGTTGCCGTTGGTATCTCGGGCTCGGGAAAAACTGAAGCAGTATCACGCGGGTTGACCATCTATCCAAGTCAAATTATTCACCATGAAAAATTTCCTCAGATTTCAGGAGGCCAATCTCAAGTTGTGTGGATGTCTACCGATGTCGCCTCGACAGGTCGTACAGCCGACCTTGCAGCAAATTTGATGATGGAATGGGATCGTGTTACGCAAGGAAAACGGTTCTCAGCGTCGCTAAGTATAAGCAGGCGCAATGGAATGCAAATGCTTGACGAATGGCGTCAAGTCGCCTCTAGTCATTTTCTAGGCTTACTGCATCTGGACGAAATTCAGAATTTTTTCAAACTATCGAGCCTTGAAAGAAGACGAAAGAGAAAAAATGCTGATGGCAATCTTGAATTAAGTATCGTAGAAGACGCGGCATTGCGGTGGATACTAAGTCTCACCAATATTTGGCAAATTCCACTCTTGCTAACTGGAACGCCTGAAGGAATTGGTGCGCTAACAAAGCGTCTGAGTACTTCGCAAAGATTGACCACCATTGGCTATCATCATATTGCGCATTTTGAGAGCGCGACAGAGAGTCGATTTAGGGAAATTTTTTTGCCTAAACTTTTTGAATACCAATATGTATTAAAACCGTTACCCTTAACTGACAGTTTAGCTGAGTTGATTATTGAGTTGTCCGGCGGAATACCACGAATAATCATCGCACTTTGGATCGCCGCACATCGAGTCGCATTTGAACGGAAAACAGATGATCTGCGAATCGAAGATTTTCAAAGAGCTTCAGACAAATATTTAGCGATATTAAAACCGGCAATTGCTGCTTTACGTTCTAAAGATCCACAGCGTATGTCGCAGTATGAAGACTTGGTTCAACGTGATGACGGTTTTTGGGGAGCTTTTTGGACTGCACAACTCAATCTTTAGTTTTTGCATTTGCGATGTTTATTAACCTGCCATTGCAATTGCCTCAAAAGGTGTAAGTGGCTTAATACGCGCTACCCCTGTTCCTCGGCCTCCCTGTGGCTTCATTTCCATTAGGGTCGCCGTAAAGGAATTTCCCACTTGCCGAATGAAGTCTTCTAGCGTTTCAATACTAATTTTCCCGATTAATGCACTATCAGATAGGGATCGTTTCTCAACAAAAAAAGCAGTTGCCGCGTTCAGAGTAGATTGCCGATCTGAATCTTTGAGATTGGGAAGCCCCATGGCGCGGAGGCGATTAAAAATATGCCATCTATTTTCTGATATCTCAAATTGCAGAACAGCATATTGGCCTTTGGCTCGAATGTATGCTGCTTGTAACTGGTCTTCATTTATCGCAATTTCAGTGTTACGTACTCGTTTCTCCGTTGTTTCAATTGAGGGATTTACAAGAGCGTTCAACGCCTCATCAGCATTTTCAAATAATACGCAGCTCGCTAAAACATAGGCCGCTACTGATGAAGATAAGGTCGATAGGTAAACGACGCCATCCATCTTATGCATCTTTTCGCCCAGTTTTTTGTCGAGTAAATCTGGAAACACGGTCGCCAGCCATTCTCTAGGGAAGGAACGTGCAACAAGGTCGCTCAATAACGGTTTTTCACATTTCCCATTTTTTATCGACCAACCTTTGTCTTCAGTTCTACTCCTTAAAACATTGCGGACGATTTTTACATCAATCGGTTTATCCGATTTAAGTAGTTCACGTGAGATCGTGAGATATTGTTGAATATACGTGTTCTCTATTATTGATTTCGCCCAGGTTTCATTGATGGCATTGATAGATTTAAATTTAGTTGATGGCGCTTTAAGAAAAGCGCCTTTGTCACCTGTGTAACTCAGTGCTGTGTGATGTTTTTCGCACGACATTACGCCCTGCAATTGATGGTCTCGGCGCCAATAACTCATACCCATTGTTTCTTGATCGTCTTTTATACACGCGGGACAAAAATAAGCGCCTGGTCGAGTTGGGCGCATACCCGTCCATTTAAGCATGGAGTAGTTTTCTGTGCTGCCGTGAGAGAGGTTTGGGTAGTACGAGGCTATGGATCTTCGAAATGGCAGTGTCGTATGCCTACAAACAAATTCTGGCAGACTCATTTGCGCCATGAGACTTAAATATTCAATGTGATATATCTTATGATCTACGTCTTCGGGAAATTTCGCCCATTCCGCAAATACCTTTAACGCTTCTTTTTCATTACGTAAGCCATTTAGCCGGATTACACGCCCAAAATACGATTCTGCCAATTCGTCTGGCATAGGTGATGGAGTAATGATCATTTTGAGACTTTCGATTTCAATGAGAGTACTTTAACTTCAGGTGAGCTTAAAACTGCTAAAGATCGAATGACGGACGCTAGTGCCTTTGAATGTGCGGGCGTGCCATCCCATGTGTCAGCAAGTGCGTCGACTAGTTCTTTATTCGAGCGAATGGCTTCAGAAGATGTTTTCTTATTCAAATTTTCTGCATAAATGCATATTTCTTCAAACAGTCTAGAAGATCGAATGGCATTGCCGCTTAAAATGCGACTAACCTGGGACTGACTGGCGCCAATTGATAATGCGATGTCATCTTGATTTAGTTCAAGTGACCGAAATACCTTTGCAGCGTATAGTGCACGCGATTTAAGCTCTGAATTTTGCATATTTTAAGCATATCAAAATGCATAAATGCATGCAAGCTAAGAATTTTGTGCTTGGAAATTAATTCGCTAAATCGATTTGATTATTCGCTGAGACGGGATGATGAAGTGCGACTTTGATGGCGCGCAGCGTTAGGGGTAGCTGCTTTAGTGCCGATTGCTTTGCTTTAAGTTCAGGTATTGCCTGGTACAGGTGCCACATCATTAACTTATGCCTACCCATCGTAGGCAACAAAGCTAAAGCCGCTCGTTCGACTGCTGCACATAATTCTATATCTCTCAGATCCCAGCGCACGCTGGTATTGTGTTGATCGGCTACTACGCGACGTGCTGGAGAATGCTCTGCTAACCAGGCGCGATCATTTCGATATAACCATGCATACGATCTAGGATCTAAGTGGCGAATGAATTTTACGCCTAGCTCTTCGTTCCCCTTTATTAGCGTTGCCCATGCTTCTCGAGCAGCATGTTGTGCGGCTTGAAATCGAGCGTATTGCCACTGAGCATGCAAGCCAATTTCGGTGCGAAGAACGTGTGTTACGGTAACAATAGATATCTGAAAGTTTTTTGCTGCGATATCTTTGCCTACTCCTAATTTGAGTTGTTCTACCAAATCTCTTCGAAGCTGCTCTTTTAGTTTTTTGGGACGACGGGAAACCTCTATACCTAGTTGTGCTGCCCAAACAAGTGCCGTCGCCGTGTCAATATGCATCTCGATTGCTGCTGCGCGTATCGACTTTCCGCCCTCTTGAATTAATTTCGCTAATTCCAATTTTCTGACGTCTTGTGAAGGGGGCGGCTCAGTAGATTCAAATGGCAATACTGAAGCGCTAAGCATTGGACGTTTACTCAATTCCGACGCGACAGCATTTTCATTGTATCTTGCGGAAAAACTTCCGAAATTGCCGACGAGCCAGTCAATCATGACAATGTGGCGCAAGGGGTGTGTTCCTGCACGTGCCATTCGCAATTGTCGCGTCAATTGGCTTCTCGCCTCTTGATCTGTCGCCGGAAACGCCATGAACTCAGGAAGTGCCCTTATTGACTCGACATGGTTTTTAAATTCATTGGCAATGTTTGTGAGTTGAAGCCCGCCATTTTTAGTTAATAAATTTCGTTCTCCGAGCGCTAATCGATAAATTGGATGTAGGCGCGTCAAATCGATTTGAGCACTGGGCTCTTGATGAACCGTTTGAATGGTTAAGTTTGCGAGTCGAGCAAGATGTTCCATCGCTGAGTCGCACAAGGCGCTAGCTTCCTTTGTCCATGATCTAAGATGGCTCTCATCTGGGAGGTGCCAAAAAAATCTTTCAACTCCACTGGCTTTTAGATCGGATTCCAGAAGTGGAACTACATGAATTGGACAAATCCAAACGCCTGGATATTGATGCTGTAGATGCCAGTAAGCCCATCCATAAGATTCGCGGTCACTTTTCATACATGCTGGGAATGCTTTGAGCGGATGATTGGCGCGAAACCTGCTGGTGAGAATACCTAAACGGAGTTTTAGATGAGCAACTGTCGTACTGCGCATCGTTGCAATCGCATTTTCGATTTCAGTTTCTTGCATGAACCGACTGTAATAGCAGAGCAACGTGCGTTCTTTGCAAATTGTTACGGCAGTACCGAAGTGTTCTTTAGTGCGTTTAGAAAACTCATCGATACAACTAGGAAGATCATGTTGGCTGCCACCATTCGGACGGCCAAATAGCAGCAGATTCGTATGCCTACTGAGTCTTCGACCCCAATAATAATGATGGCGACTGGCTAGGCTGAATAGTGTCTCGTCTGGTAGCCATGATAGCAGTGCTGAATTACCAAAAAAGTCATTGATGGTGTTCATGCTTAAGGCTTTCATTCATGTCTGTAATATTCGTCCACGTTCAATAATATTTTCACACGTCAAGATAATCAGGTTAGATTTTGTTCAACAGTAAATGTCGGTCTTTTGGTTATCTCATATCGAATATACTTGAGCCATTGCTAATTATTTTCTAATTGTGGCATTCGACAATTATTTTATCTGCGGATTTACGACTTGCTTAACTTAATCAGCCCTAATATGCACCTAGAATTGATGAATTAGAAAATTTTAACCAACTTGTTTCAAGTTTTGTTAACCGGAAATGGATAATTGAATGCGGTTTCTTTTCGGATTGATCATGAAGATTGGACCGAT
>JACMMY010000181.1 GCA_014378805.1 Moraxellaceae bacterium | reverse complement strand
GGTGCAATTAAGCGTGTGATGATCGTGGGCGGTGGATATGATGTCTGTTATGAAAGTCCATTGTTTGCACTGAATTCAACCTCAACAAATTTGAAATCAGGCTGTAGTAGTAAAACAAAAGCCGCAGGAAATGCGGTCTATATGGTTGACGCGACGACAGGTGATTTAATTTGGGAAGCAACAGATGCCGCTGCTTCTATTGTGGGTGGACTGCCTTCTACTGCACGAGCTACTTACAATACTGACCTCGTACACAGCGTTGTCATGCGCATCTCAACGTTAGATCGTAATGCGGATGGTTTGATCGATCACTTGTATTTTGGTGACCTTGGCGGCCAGATTTTCCGCGCCGATTTCGATAATGCCTCACAACGTACGGCATCGAACCAAGGCCGATTTGGTGTACGTGTCGTTAGGCTTGCAGATCTTAGAAATACAACGACACCTGCCAACAGTCCACGTTTTTATGTAGCACCAACCGTGACGATTCACGATGAGGGTGCAAATACATTTATCATGTTGGGTATTGGATCTGGCGATCGTAGTTCACCGCTTGATGTATTACCACTCGCGGATGGCGGTAAGAATCCGATCGTAGCAGGCGGCGCTGCTGTGACAAAACCTGTCAATAATGTCTATGGCATCATTGATCGTGATTTCATCAATACACAGTTAATCTCTGTACCCGCTGTGCCACCGAGTACAACCACGACAGTTTTGGCTAATACTTCTCTAGTCTCTAAGGATATTAGGTTGAGCAGTCTTCAGATCAATCCTCAATTGTTATCCACGTCGACTAAAAACATTCCTGATTATTTCTTTGGAACAGGTAAGAAAGAAGGATGGTATCGTTCACTATCTAGTCAGAGTACAGGTGTTGAGTTAACGGGTAGAACCGCTGGTGGTATGAAGGCCTTCGAAGAGGAAGCTTTAGCGATTACAGGCACGCTCTTCATGCCTGTGTATGATCCACAAGGAGTTGCAACACCTCAGGCATCGCAATGTAGTGCTAAAGTTATCGGCGAGACGATTCGTGAGAGATTTTGTATTCCTTATGGTGCTTGTTTAAATTCAGATGGTACTGTGAATTCAACCCTTGAACAGAATACCGGTCTGGTCATTAATACACTAACGGATCATCCAACACTCATGGGGAATGGTATTCGTGGTATTGCGTTTGGAAAAAAAGATGGCGGTGGTTTGACCATCTTAGGAAACACTTCTGGTACTGGTGGCTGGAGTACGAATCGAAAGTTGGTTCCAACTCGCTGGTATGAAAAACAACCTAATCCAAATAAAGTGCAGTAATTATGCGTACTCAAATGGGCTATAAAGGGTTTACGTTATTGGAACTGATGGTGGTTGTCCTCACAATTGTGATATTGGCATCCATCGCGGTTCCACAGTACAGCCAATATGTACGTAAATCTCAGCGTGCTGCTGCGCAGAGTGAAATGCTTAGAGTGGCTGGAGATCTCGAGAGTTGGAGATCCAAAACACTGACTTATAAAGGTTTCACGCCAGATATCAGTTATGCGTCAGATACCAGTATCACAACGGAAACATCGTCAAGCTTATATTTTCCAAAAGGAAGTAGTTCAACGACCTATAAGTATAAGGTGGCTGTTTTAGATGGCGCAGATCGAAGTAAATCGTTAACAACGGGTACGGGGCAAACGTGGATTATGGTTGCCCAACCTAATACCAGTAATTCGATATTGAATTCGGCTTCAAGGTTAGTGTTGAGTAATCGTGGTGTTCGTTGTTTAACGGATAGTGTTCTGACAGATGCTACTTTAAAGACGAATATTGCTACGTCTAGTATCGATGATTCAGCACTTTGCTCGGGAAATTCCCTTCCTTGGTAGTGAGTGTAAACAGGTTGAAGATTATGTTTAAGAATGCAAGTGGGTTTACCATAGTCGAGGTGTTGATCTCGATAGCGGTTATCGGCGTCTTGGTTGCTCTTGCGGTACCAACCTATCGACAGTACTCGGTTCGTGAAAGTCGTGCTGAAGTTCAAAGTGTCATGGTTCAGATCGCGCAGAAATTAGCGGCCTATAAAATGGCAAATAATGACTACAACACGACGCTGACAAATGGTGCTGTGTATGGTTCTACGAATTATCCAGTGACGGGAACGGCAACTTATACGCTTAGTCTGACTTCAAATACAAATAGTTGGACTTTGACTGCTACTGCGGTTGGAAAGCAAGCAGGCAATGGTAATTTAGCCATCAATGACCAAGGCTGGAAGTGTTGGAATAATCCTGATAACAATACAACGAATGCCTGTGTCGCAAATGCACCAACAGCGACAACCACATGGAATAAACCATAATAAATTATAAAAATATCCTTGCGAAAAGGTGGGTCATAAAGCCACTTCACATTTCTACAAAAATAACGTAGAATAGCCCCCTTTTTGGACATAACTGCGGCTATGCCTTAAATTGGCATGGCGCGAGTAGAAGTCCACCTGATTTTTTTCGCCGTTTTTAAATTGTATTTTTTCGTATATTAAAGTGAGTGTCGTACATGGTCGTTATTCGTCTTGCCCGTGGTGGTGCTAAAAAGCGTCCGTTCTATCAAATCATCGTGACTGATAGCCGTAATCCACGTGATGGTCGTTTCATTGAGCGTATTGGTTTCTTCAACCCAACAGCAAAGGGTCAAGCAGAAAAAGTACGTCTGAATGCTGATCGTTTTGCATACTGGGTTGCAAACGGTGCACAACCTTCTGTTCGCGTTGCGTCATTGGCTAAGCAAGCTGCTGCTGGTGTAGTTGCTGCTGCTTAATCGCTTCTTAGTTTAAGACTACTTTAGTCTCTGGCTTAGCTTGCGAGTGCAAACCTTATGTCGTCATCAGAATTGAATAAGCCTGGTACCCGTGATCTTGATAGTGCAGCTCCTGCCGACCGTATGAAGGTCGGGGAGTTGCGCGCTGCATATGGTTTACAGGGTTGGTTGTGGCTGTATTCTGATACTGATCCGATCAGTAATATTTTTGATTACCAGCCATGGTGGGTAGAAACCCGTACAGGCTTACGCCAAATGGAAGTCAAACGTTGGCGTACCCAAGGTAAAGGATTAGTCGTTTCCCTAGCGGGAGTGCTTGACCGTAACGGAGCCGATCTGATGATGGGCGCGACGGTGTGGGTTGATCGTAATATTCTGCCTGCTGCACCTGTGAATGAGTACTACTGGTCTGACCTGGTCGGATTAAATGTTTATGTTTTTGAACCAAACGAAACGGGCGCTGCCGCGATAGATGCAGAACCGGTGTTTATTGGCGCAATCCATGAACTGTTTGAAACAGGTGCAAACGATGTCATCGTTGTTCGTCCTGTTGCTGGAAGTATCGATCAAACTGAACGATTGATTCCATGGCATAAAGATATTATCCGTCACATCGATATGGCAACCCGTCGTATGGATGTGAATTGGGGTATGGACTATTAGTTGCCTATGGCAGTTAATATTTAAGCCCATTGATAATTCAATTACTGTGCTGAGATAGGTGGGTTTATGTGGTTTTCAGTCATTACCCTATTTCCAGAGATGTTTGCGGCACTGCGTGATTTTGGAATTACGGGTCGAGCGATCGGTCGAGGTCAAGTCAATCTGACTTGTCTCAGTCCGCGTGATTTCAGCTTTGACCCGAATCGTCGTGTGGATGACCGGCCATGCGGTGGCGGACCGGGTATGGTGATGATGGCTGAGCCTTTGGCCGATACCATCCGCCATGCGAAAGAGTTGGCTGCGGCTCAAGGCTTCGCCAATGTGCCTGTGGTGTATTTATCACCACAAGGTCGTAAGTTGGATGAAGCGGGTGTTAAAGCGTTGCAGCAGTGCGACGGTATGATTCTGCTCTGTGGTCGCTATGAAGGCGTCGACGAGCGCTTGATTCAGTTGTATGTCGATCAGGAATGGTCGATTGGTGATTATGTGTTAACAGGTGGTGAGCTGCCTGCGATGGTGTTGATGGATAGTGTGATCCGTAGGTTGCCTGATGTGATGGGTGACAATGCTTCGGCAGAACAAGACTCTTTTGTCGCGGGTTTACTCGATTGTCCACACTATACAAAGCCCGATACGTTTGAAGGTTTGGATGTGCCTGAAGTGCTGAAAGGCGGTCATCATCTCCAGATTGAAAAATGGCGTTTTTTACAAAGTATGGCGCGTACAGAAGCGAGACGCCCTGAACTGTTAAAAGATGTCGTGCTGTCCAAGCAGCAAACAAAATGGATTGCAGAAGCCCAGAAAGATGCGGCTGTAGCCCAAAAGAATTTAGATAAGAAGATTTAAAGTATTCCCGTGACTGGAAGGGATGATTCTAACGAATTGAATTTTAGTCGATGATGGTAAGCCATCAAGTGTGTCCACCACGATTAAACGTGCGGACAATAACTTAACGAGTGATATGCGCCAGTGTGTGAATCATTAAAAACACACACTACAGCCTCTGTACTCAGTTGCATGATTCTGATGAATAGTTATTCAATGAACATGTGACACATTTGGAGTCGATACGATGAGTGGCAAGCACCCATTAGTTCAAATTATTGAAAACGCTCAATTGAAACAAAACATCCCTGCGTTCGCGCCTGGTGATACTGTTATTGTTCAAGTTAAAGTGAAAGAAGGCGACCGTGAGCGTACTCAGGCTTACGAAGGTATTGTTATCGCGATCAAAAATCGTGGTCTCAATTCAGCATTCACAGTACGTAAAATTTCTAACGGTGTTGGTGTTGAACGTGTTTTCCAAACACATTCACCAATCATTGCTGGTATCGAAGTGAAACGTCGTGGTGCGGTACGCCGTGCTAAATTGTATTACTTGCGTGATTTGGCTGGTAAAGCTGCACGTATCCGCGAAAAATTGCCACAACGTAAAGTTGTTGCAAAAGCGAAGTAATCAGTTAGCTGATCTAAAAAAACGCGCCTTCGGGTGCGTTTTTTTATGCCTGAAATTCGGTCTTTGACAATAAAAATTTTGAATTGAATGATTTACGCAAATCTCTTGGTAGAATCATCGCCAATGATTAGTTCGTTTCTCGAATGAAGTTGCTCGTATAAAAAATAAGGTGCGTTAATGAAGCAGGCGTTAAATCTACCGCAAGTATTGTCTGATGCTCAAGCACAGGTTCAATCAGACTTACTAACTGTGATTGATCAGCAAAATTGGCCTGAGGTCTTAAAGCTGGCGGTGCGTCATGCAGCGTTGCTCGGCGGTAAGCGCGTGCGTCCTGCGCTGGTTTACGCTGCGTTTCAGGCGAATGGGCAAGTGACTAATGCGGCGGCAAGACGCGCAGCGGTTGCGGTGGAGCTAATTCATTGTTATTCGCTGGTGCATGATGATTTGCCGTGCATGGATGACGATGAATTGCGCCGTGGTCAGCCAACCGCGCATGTGTTGTATGGTGAAGCGAATGCGTTGCTGGCAGGCGATGTATTGCAGTCGTTGGCATTTGAAGTATTGTCGAGTCAGTGGTTCAACGATCACGAAGTGGAAACGGATGCTCGTATCCAATTAGCACAAGTACAAAGTTTGTCACAGGCGTCTAGTCAGATGGTTAAGGGGCAAGTCATGGATCTTGCTGCGGAGACAAAACAAGTCTGTGAGACTGAGCTAGAAATGATCCATGTGCATAAAACAGGTGCGTTAATCCGTTCAGCTGTGCGTATGGGGGCATTAGCCGCTGGGATTGTTGCCGAAGATGTTTTGGCGAGGCTTGATGGGTTCGCTTATGCGCTTGGATTAGCCTTTCAGGTGCAAGATGATGTGCTTGATGTGACGGCGACGACAGAGGATCTGGGCAAGCCTGCGGGTTCGGATGAGAAATTGCAGAAGTCTACTTATCCGTCTTTGTTGGGTTTGTCTGCTGCTCAGCAGCGAGCAATTGATTTACATGCACAGGCGTTGCATGCGTTGGTTGGATTTGATGGGCGGGCAAATGGGTTACGTGAGTTGGCGAATTTTTTGTTGGTGCGGAAGGCTTAGTTTTTGAAATCAAGCTAGCTCATTGAGCGGAGTCGAAATGTGCGTTTTTCAATACGAATGATCGTTGAGATGTTCACTTCGACTCCGCTCAGTGAACTTTAATGGTTAAATTAAACCACACCCCAAATAAATACACTGACTAACGTAACAAAACAAAGCCCTGTCAGCCATAGGCTGATCGCTTTGCGTTTACGTAAGCTGAAAAATAATAAGTAGCCCGCAATGGATAAGATCAAGATCAGAATGGCACTGATATCAATGACTAACTTCCAAACCGTTCCGACATTTTTGCCTTTGTGTAGATTCTTGAGTGTATCGAGAACGGATTCTGGCTTGACGGTGATTTCCGCACGACCTGTATCTAACGCAACCGTAATATCGGTGTGACCTTTC
>JACMMY010000180.1 GCA_014378805.1 Moraxellaceae bacterium | reverse complement strand
GCTTGAGCTGAAGGCACTTCAACTGCCTCGCCATTCCACCAGAATTCAAGACCTTCCGTTTTTTGCAAATAAACCAAACGTCCAGCAGGTTCGCGTTGCAGTGTCGCTTCAGAGTTCAGTGCGCTTTTCAGCTCAGCACGAGAAACACCAAAGCCTTCAGGTAAATTGTCTGCATCACGAGATTCGCTCAGTAAAGGCATGATCGCATCCGTAAAACATTCAGAGTTATTTAGTGTTTCATGTAACGCTGCAATCAGCTGTAAACGTAAATGGTCTAGTTCTTCCGTGCTGATTAACCCAGCACGATTTGCCTTTTTACGGAGATCATCAACGGGCAATTGGAATTCAGGCTGTCCAATGACGTAATCAACTGTGCGTTCTAAAAGTTGGGCCGCATTCGGCATACGGAAACCAAAGGAGTAGGTCAGGCAGTCGTCTTCTGCGACGCCGTAATGTGCCAATTTAGGCGGTACATAAAGCACATCACCAACTTCCAACACTTCATCAAAAAACACTTCACCCATATTTGGCAATAAGCGCAGCGGTTGGTCTGGAACGAGGGCGGTGTCACTGTCGCACCATTGACCCAATTGCCAGCGACGGCTTCCGTGACCTTGCACGAGGAATACATCGTATTGATCAAAGTGACGACCGACTGATCCACCTTTTGGTGCGAAAGACACCATGACATCATCACGACGCCATTGTGGAATGAAGTCAAATAATTGCCATAGATTCGCCACATCGAGCGACCAGTGATCGACTGCTTGTACCAATAAGGTATGCAGTGGTGGTAGATTCTTTAAATCATTGGTGACGAAAGGTGACTTTTTAACGCGCCATTGTTCTGGATTCTTTGGATTTTGCATCAGGAGACGTGCTTGGACGTCTTCTTCTAATGCGAGCTCTTTAATGTCGGTAGGTTCTAACAAGCCTGCGATTTGTGGCATGCCATTTTTAATCAGCAATGGTTTTTTTTGCCAATATTCGGTGAGAAACGTTTCGATGGAGATGTTGCCAAGAATATGCGTCATGTCGTTACTTGAGTGTTCAAAATAGTTGCGCGCATTATATACCAACAGACTGCCTAACTTCGTAGGCTTCGACGATTGAGATCATTAAGAGTGACTGTTTTTTGCGGCATTTGCCGACCAAAAGATTTCTTTGATCGGCTGTGTATTTATTTTTTAGGCGTTGGGTAGTGCAGAACTTCGAGGCAAACTTCACGATTGTCTTCGACTTTTTCCGCAAATGCTTTTGTGCGTGCATTTGCTAGAATATTCATATAATCGGGATCAGTGTGCATGGATTGTACCGATAAAACAGGATTTTTTATTGAAGGCAACAGTTCGCGTAATAAGTTACTATAGCCTTTACGGAAGTTTTTAGTATTATTTTGTCCGAGGATTTGAGGACAAATTTCATTGAGTACATCGATTGTTGCAATTTCTTCTTGTGAAGTACCCTTTGCATTTTCTACCACTACTTGGGCCGAGTTTGAGTTTGCACTATCTGGCTTTGTTGCAGCGTAACTCGGGGTGATGAGCAGAATTGAAATACCAGCGGCAGTTAAGGTTTTTATTGCGAAATGAATAGGATGCATAGGTTTACTCTGTCATTCGTTGTGTTTAGATGTGCGCTATTATGCCGTAGGATCGGTTGAGTTCTAGATGTTTTTGAAGTGGCATTTGCATGTTTTTTGTAGGGTTGTTGAGCGTTAAGTATTTCAAATACAGTGGTTTGATACGTCGGTGTATATATCGTTAAGATTTTAATATTGTTTTAATGAGAGTATGAACTTGAAAATATTGGTTAGTAATGATGATGGAGTACTTGCACCGGGTTTGCTTGCGTTGGTCAATGCATTGTCAACGATTGCGGAAGTGACGGTGATTGCGCCTGAATCAGAGCGAAGTGGCGCATCAAGTGCATTAACTTTAGATCGTCCCTTACATCCGGTACAGCTCGCGAATGGTTTTTGGGCGGTCAATGGCTATCCAGCGGATTGTGTCTATGTTGGCTTAAATGGGTTGTTTGAACAGACGTTCGACTGTGTCATCAGTGGTATTAATGCAGGTGCAAACATGGGGGATGATGTCCTCTATTCTGGAACCATTGGTGCAGCGTTTGAAGGGCGGGGACTTAAAATTCCTTCGCTGGCAATTTCGTTGGCGGGTG
>JACMMY010000179.1 GCA_014378805.1 Moraxellaceae bacterium | reverse complement strand
CAGTCATCCGCAAATACAAAGAGTGAACGCAATTGAGCAAACAGCCATTGATAGCCTGTTGCGGAGATCAATGACGGCGTGCCACCACCAATAAAAACACTCGTCAGCGGACGATTAGCCGCCCAGTCGAATTGTTGTTTGGCATCAGCAACCAGCGCGGTTAAGTATTCCTGTTCGAGATCACTGGATAACGTTCCGTCTACCGAAAAAGCACCTTGCGGCACTGCATGTGAGTTAAAATCACAATAGGGGCATTTTTTCACGCACCACGGCATGTGAATGTACAATGCCAACGGAATATGATGCTGAACAGTTAAAAAAAGACTCAAATCGGGAGCATCCTATGGCCTATTGGCTGATGAAATCGGAACCAGAAACATTTGGTATAGAACACCTCAAAGAACGCGGTACCGCACTTTGGGATGGCGTACGTAACTATCAAGCGCGTAATTTTTTACGGCAAATGGCTGCAGGTGACGAAGCGTTATTCTATCACTCAAACTGCAAAGTGCCAGGGGTTGTTGGGCAAATGACCATTGCTCGTGGGGGCTACCCTGACCCCACCCAGTTTAACCCAGAACATCATTATTATGACCCAAAATCCACCGTAGAAAATCCACGCTGGACAGGCGTTGATGTGCGATTTGGCAGCATCTGGGACGATATGATTTCACTCGAACAGATGCGCAATATGCCCGAACTGGCTGATCTTGCTCTAGTTCGCCGTGGCAACCGTTTATCACTCATGCCTGTTAGCGCCGAACAATGGCAAGCCATTATGCGTATACATCAGCAAGGCTAAAGTTAGTTCGCTTTTTAGTTTCAAAATCGGTCGCTAGTTAAGCATTATTTTTACTGAGATTTATGTATGAGTCAGGTTCTAGAAGAAGTCACTAATCGCGAATTTCCTTGTCCTCGCTGTAAGAAGCCAGCACGGTGGACAGATAATCCTTTTCGGCCGTTCTGCTGCGAACGCTGTAAGATGATTGATTTAGGCGCATGGGCAAACGAAGATTATCGAGTCCCTGTAGATGAATCGAAAGAACATAATGATTTCGAAGAAGAATAGGGTTTTTCAATTTTTTGTTTATCTTTGAAATAGTCATGCTAATTGCTATTTCAAAGATAGGAAAACCTAGGGACGAGCCAGATTAGGCGCTTGGTGTTCATGGTCTGCATGATCCAAACTAAAATTTGGTGAATGATCCGCTAAAACGGGATTCAACACGGACAACTGATCATAGTGAACCACTTGATTACGGCCCGCATCTTTGGCGGTATATAAAGCTTGGTCCGCTTGCGATAGGATTTGATCGATCCCCGTCATGCCGAATGGTGAAAATGTAGATACACCTACACTAGCAGTCACATGCACCACTTTTCCTGCTGGGCTTGTCACACGAATCTCAGCAATACGGGCGCGAATCCGTTCCGCCACACTCATACCAATCTCATGGGCAGAGCGATATAGAACAACGATAAACTCCTCACCACCAAACCGACCCGCGAGATCATTTTTACGCATAGTGGATTGCAGTAAATGCCCCACCTCCCGTAACACATCATCACCAGCCATATGTCCGTGTGTGTCATTGACTTGTTTAAAAAAATCTAAATCCAGTAACAGGATTGAAATCCGATCCGCTTCAGTGCTCATTTTAAGCAAACGTTCAAGATGCTCATTCACAGTGCGGCGATTATACAAATTGGTTAAGGAATCCAATTGACTCAGTAAAGTAACTTCACGTCCACGCTCATGCCATTGTTTAAAAATCACATCCGACAAAACCATAATGATGAGTGACGGCGGCAGCATGAAATAGAGCTGGGTATAAAAATAGAAGATCGACGATTGTTGCAAATCTGTCCGCTCGACGCTATTAAATGCAGGAGCATAAGGAATCCAACCCACCGTCCCAGCATAAGCTAAAATCATCATGATGAGCATCGCCAAAATCGTCAGCGGCATCACAATGATTCTAGGGAACAAGGCCAGCCCGATGATTGGCGTCCCGATGAGGAATATTCCCGTTGCAGGACTCATTGCACCCAACATATAGCCATTAGCACACATTGCTACCGCATATAAGGCATTAACAATGAATGGCATATACTGATTTGCGAATAGGCTATTACGCCATATAAAGCAGCACCACATGAGAAAGGATGACAAGGCAATAGTCGCAACGATTTGCAACCCTAAAATACGAAACATAGGCTCGTTAATATAAGGACGCCATTCTTGATCCAAAAATACAATCGCGATATAAAAAAGAAAAAAGAACGACAACCCAATCATGAGTGCAAGGACAAACATGCTTTTTTGTACGCGAGTCCACTCCATCACAATCACTGAGCCCAGTGCGCGTTGGTACAATGTTGTTAGAAATTCTTTTAATTTTAATTGCAGGAGCTTCATTTTCCTTCTCAGACCTACTTTTTTACTTTTAGGTATATCCAAAGAAGAATAATCTATGCGCTTGATTAATAAATACCAACAATTTTTCAATATTTCCGACGAGTAACTTTTGATCCCGATGCACACTATTTGTCTTGCAGCAAATCACACTATCAAAAAACACCTTAAACATATGATATTAAATGTTTTTATAAAGTAATAATTTTGTATTCAGCCAAAAATAGAATCGCATCATTCTTTCATTATATTTTCTGCAAAGCTGCGATCAATTGATTACTTGCTTTTACTTCCGATTACTTGCCAGAATCTATCTTACATCTAGTTTTAATCCGCTATACTGATTGACAATGATTCACGCGTCATAAAATGATGCTGCTACACTAGATGTAACGACCCATTACTCAACCGAAGGAGCTTAGATCTCGACATGTGCCAATTACTCGGCATGAACTGCGCCACTCCAACTGACATTACCTTTTCCTTTAAAGGTTTTACGCAGCGCGCAGGCGTGACATCGAACCACTCTGATGGCTGGGGAATTGCTTTTTTTGAGAACAAAGCATGTCGTTTATTTGTCGAGAGTCAATCCGCGGTCGATTCACCGATTGCAAACTGCTTGCGCAACCACCCGATTAAATCTAAAAATGTCATTGCGCATATCCGCAAAGCGACCCAAGGCAAAATCGAACTCGAAAATAGCCATCCGTTTATGCGTGAACTATGGGGACGTCATTGGATTTTTGCCCATAACGGCAATCTACAAGACTATTCGCCAGAATTAGATGGCAGTTATATACCCGTCGGCACAACCGATAGTGAGCGCGCTTATTGTGCATTACTGCAAGGTTTACGCGCACGTTTTGGTTACTCCGAACCGACGATCCCGCAAATTTTTGATGCACTCGCTGAAATGGCGCCAACGATTGCGGCGCATGGTACATTTAATTTTATTCTTTCAAATGGCCAAGCCTTGTTTGCTTATGCAACGACCAACCTGCACTGGTTAGTACGTGCGTGGCCGTTTAGTCAGGCACATTTGATTGATATGGATGTTGATATCGACTTCAGTCATCATACGACACCCGACGATCGTGTTGCGGTTATTGCGACCGAGCCATTAACGGATAATGAACAATGGACCGCATTTTCCTCTGGGGAACTGTTAGGTTTTGTCGATGGCTTCTTGCGTTACCGGACGCAAACGTCTGTCACGCCGAAACCCGCGCTGGTTCAATCTGCATAGCGATTCTGCAAAGAGAGATTGTTTCGTCGCCGTTTATCTCATGCCATTCCCTCAAGGGAAAGACTTCATAGTAAATGACGAACCAAGCTCGCCATCATATCAATATGAAGACTGTCATCATTGAGTGCGGGAATATAAGCATAGTGCTGACCCCCAGCATCCACAAAGGTATCTCGATTTTCTACTGCAAGCTCTTCTAATGTCTCTAAGCAATCTGCTGAAAACGCAGGGCTAATCACTTGAACTGACTTCAGACCCGATTTCCCCCATTCTTGCAAGGTAAGATTGGTATACGGTTTCACCCATTCTTGGCGGCCAAAACGTGACTGGAAGCTGATTGCCCAAGCGTCATCAGACAAGTCTAATGCTTGTGCTAAAAGTCTTGCCGTTGCATGGCAACGCTCTGGATAAGGATCTCCACGATCTGCATATGGCTGCGGAATTCCGTGAAACGACATCAGTAATTTATCAGGCTGTCCATGAATGGCTTGATATCGTCGTACACTATCCGCCAGAGCTTGAATAAAAATAGGATGGCCAAAATAATCTTTAATCAACGTTATAGACGGTAGATTACGCTGTACCAACGACCATTTCGCGACTATGTCATAAACTGGACCCGTTGATGTCGCAGAATATTGAGGAAATAATGGCAACACAATAATTTGCTCAACGCCACTTTTGTTCAAGCGATTTAATGCAAGCGTCATTGAAGGGTTGCCGTAAGTCATCACAGGGACCACTTCGACATCACTGCATCCGAGGTCAGCCAATTTGTGCGCCAGTGCAGTTGCTTGGGCATTCAGAATCACGCGCATGGGTGAGTCGTCATTTACCCAAATATCAGCATAAGCATGAGCAACTCGCTTTGCTCGCAAGGGGATCACAAAAAGATTCAGAATGACTTGCCACAGTAGTCTTGGAATTTCAATGACGCGCTGATCAGAGAGAAATTCACGTAAGAATCGACCAACCGCTTGTGGTGTTGGCGCATCGGGAGTACCCAAATTCACCAAGAGCACAGCCTTTTTAGGCTGAGGAAAACTTTCAGAAAGTATGGGAGTCATTTGTGTCAAGAAACTCAATATAAATGATCAGAAAAAAGATTTATGCTGCGACTACGAACCTGTTTCTAGATGTTGATGCGTCATCAATGCATTGAGATGTGACTCACCAACCGAAGATAATCCCCAAAGAATATGATGCCGATCATCACGTCCTATCGGCACAATCCAATGATTGTTCTTCAATTGCATTTTGATTGCATGCAAGGATCGCACATTAATTTGACATCGCGCAGTCGCATGAGCACGTGGCATGACTTCATGTACATCCCCTAGCGCCGAAATATTCAGATACTCATTCAACAGGCGTGCAAAGGAGTCCTCGGGTGCCGCTGGACGAAAGCCTGGACCAACTGCAAATAAAATTTCATTCCACGTCATCTTCCGTCGTGGACGTAGCTCACGGAAGTTACCATCCTGATAAGCATGTACCCGATAATCAAATGAGATGACCTCATCACCACTCACCACTGGAACATCAAGTTGTGATGACTCGTCTTCGATATGGACGCCATTTTGCAAAGAATTTTTTAATTGCGCGCTATTGGTTCCAAGTCGATTTTTGCTGAGACTGGTCAGATGAGCAACTTTCTGGCGCAGTTTATCATTTTCGAGTTGAAGCGCCTTCATCGGCACATCGCTAGGACGAACCCAGCCCATTGAAGGATAACGCTGAGTCAATTGCGGCATTGCATGACGTAAAATCACTTCGAGCTCTTTGGGTTCACGGAACGTAAGCACCATATCGCGTTCGCGCTGAAGCTGGCGACGGAAATCCTCAAATTTGCGTTGCCCTTCTTTAGTCGGTTCCTGACATTCTGGCGAACGTGTTTCTGGCGACTCATGCAAAATCACCAAGACAGGTTTTTGCTTAGTTATGGCATAGATATATTCTAAATGCACATAACTGACTCCCGATGCAGATAAGTCACCGTAACGAGAGCCGAGCAATAAAACAAAGTAATCACAATCATCGATCTGACGTCGTGCAAAAGCCGTCGTCTGTGGCGTACGCGCCTCTAAGCCCCAAGAGAAAAAACCAAGACTTGCCAATGTTTGTGCTAAAACAGAACGCTCAGGCTGCATGTCTGGGCCTGACGAACTGATAAATACATGATAGCGCTTGTCGATCATCTGATCGCCCCTATATATGATCTTGTGACCATCTAAAATCAGGATGATCTAAGCAGACTTTCCATGTTGCCGCTGTTAAACATTGTATCGTTGCCTTGATAGCCAAGCAACTACATCAGTATCGCAAAGACTAAAAAAACACGAATGCATATGACACAGTTCGCAAATATCTTTCAAAAATAGTATTCACATACTACCCATAAAATAACTTTACTCTGATTATCAACTCTCAACAAGGCATTTTCTGACAAAAAATGTCACTACCGACTTTGAGTCATACGCACTAACAACTGTAAAAAGCCCTGCATAAATACCAGCCCTTCATCTGCCTCACGCACAGCCGCATACAGCGTGCGGCGCAAACCATCATTAACCATCGCGGCATCACTAATTTTAGGAATTAAACGTCGGCTGACCACCCAGCCCTTTTGTTCATAATCCCTGACTACCCAGTCAGGTAATGCCGCAACACCACGCCCACTGGCGACTAATTGAATCAGCATCGGCGTCAATTCAGTGGTTCGCAATTTTGACGGCTGCAAGCCGTAAGGGCTCAAGAAACCCGCGACAATATCGAGTCGCGTTGGTTCGACTGGATAGGCAATCAACGTCTGCGCGGCGACATCTTCGGCGCTAATAACGTCTAACGTCGCTAAAGGGTGAGAAGGTGCAAGAACTAAGCGTGACTCGTAATCAAACAAACGATGATATTGAACCCCTTTTAAAGGCAAGCAATCTGTGGTTACCAATAAATCGATCTCGCCCAGCTGCAACTGCGTATGAGGCTCAGGTTCAAAACCACTGGCAAAATCCAAATCAACATCTGGAAAATCCTGTCGATATCTATTTAATACAGGCATGAGCCAATCAAAGCAACTGTGGCATTCCGATGCCAACAATAACCGCCCTGTTTGTCCATGTGCTAAACGAACGAGCTCACCACGTGCATTCTGCACCAAGGGCAATACCTGATCTGCCAATTTCAGTAAACATTGTCCCGCAGCCGAGAACTGCAACGGTTTGGTCTTACGACTGAGTAAAGACAATGACAGCCATTGCTCCAATTCTTTCAATTGATGTGACAATGCGGATGGCGTGAGATGTAAATGTTCGGCTGCCGCAGCCAAAGATCCTTCCTCGCGCAAGGCATGTAATGTTTTTAAATGACGTATTTCTAACATATTAATTTCTCTCAGCCATCGCGGATTTGATTTTCAACATCTCATTGGAAACAAATAAACATTAATTAAATCACGTCAGACTGCTTCATCAAATTTTTAGAAGGTCTTGATTGATCATGACAACTGCAACTCTACCGATTACCCCCATCTTGGGCTATCCGCGCATTGGCGCAAAACGTGAACTCAAATTTGCCGAAGAAAATTATTGGCATGGTAAATCAAGGCAGGCTGAATTGTTGGAAAAAGCTCAAGCCGTTGAAGCCAGCAACTGGCAGGCGCAAGTGGATGCAGGCGTATCTCTGCTGACTGTCGGTGATTTTGTTTATTATGACAGTATTTTGACCCATGCCACGCGTCTCGGTGTATTACCGAAACGTTTTGCCGCAGGACAAGCGTTAAATCAGTTAGATCGTCAATTTTATCTAGCACGTGGTCGCGCGCCTAATTGCCCAGACGTCCCTGCACTGGAAATGACTAAATGGTTTGATACCAACTATCATTACCTCGTTCCTGAGCTCACAAAAGATCAAACATTTACGGCTGATTTTTCTGATTTATTGGCGCAAATTGAACGCGCAAAAGCCTTTAAGAAACCTTTAAAAGTCGTTATACCTGGCTTGGTAAGCTTCCTTTACTTGTCCCGAATTGTAGAGCCAAATGACGCTGCTAAAACTTGTGAACAGAGCAATCATCAGCATGATGAAAGTTGCCTTCACAGCCATGAAAATAAAGCAGATCAAGGGACGTTAGGTTTGGTTGACGCGCTACTACCAGCCTGTGTTCAATTGTTTGATCAATTGGCGGCAACTGGCGTGGAATGGGTGCAAGTGGATGAGCCTATATTAGTCCTCGATCTACCACAAGTTTGGAAAAATGCTTTTGAAAGCGTTTATAACCGTTTGCAGCGTCGTGACGGCTTAAAATTACTCGTGAGAACCTATTTTGGCACGTTAGGTGACAATCTCAATCTAGCCTGTCATTTACCCGTTGCAGGATTACATATCGAAATCAGCCGTGAAAAGGCAGGCGAATACTTCTGGAAACAAATACTTGATCACTTACCAGCGCACAAAATTTTGTCACTGGGAATGATCAACGGTCGCAGTGTTTGGGCAAGTAACTTGGTTGCGCTCAATCTTACGGTTGAAACCGCCAAAGCAAAGCTCGGTCATCGGTTGTTGTTATCAACCAGTTGCTCATTGCTGCACGTCCCTGTCAATCTTGCACAAGAAGCCGTGCCTGCTGAAATTGATGGCAAACTGGCTTTTGCACCTCAAAAACTGGACGAATTGGTTGCATTGGCAAAAAAATATAATTTGAAAAT
>JACMMY010000014.1 GCA_014378805.1 Moraxellaceae bacterium | reverse complement strand
GTTTATCGCTTCTGGCAGGATGGCGTTCAGAAGGAACGTGATGTAAGGCTTGAAGAGTGGCTGTTTCTCGAAGTGCTTCGCGAACCATGCGACAACAACAAGCCCAGCAACTACTTTTTAGCAAAGTTGAAAAAATTTAACTTTTTCAGGTTGTAGGCTGGGTTTCACCCCAGCAATTTTCTGAGCGTTAACAATACAAGCTCGGGCAAGCCCGCAGCCTACGCGTGCTAGGACTTATTGCACCCAACGCGGGCTTGCTCGTTACCTTGCGGCACCGGAACCACCACCAAGGGCAGTCATAAGGCCGAATGCATAGCCGATACCATAGCCAAAGCCGGTATTAGGCTTTCCGATCAAGTGCACGCTGTCAAAGAAGATGCAGCCAACGAGGGAAAACAAAAAAATGAATCCGTGCCATAAGCCTGAAAAGAAGCCATATGGCGAGGAAAAGTCTTCCGCGTAGTAT
The DNA here is from genome assembly GCA_014378805.1 of Moraxellaceae bacterium. Taxonomy (GTDB): domain Bacteria; phylum Pseudomonadota; class Gammaproteobacteria; order Pseudomonadales; family Moraxellaceae; genus Aquirhabdus. Next base: position 6,768 of record JACMMY010000014.1, on the reverse strand, counting down.
TGATGTGCGCAACCTGACAGCGTGGCAAGTGCTATGCAACATATAAAAAATCTGAGTCGATAACGCATCTCTTCTCCTAAGCCTAACTAACTTTATGTGTTGTAGCTGATAAATATGGTTCTATCATATGCTGCATAAGATACCTGTTTTGATTAAAAATACGTTAGAAAATATTTTATGTTCAATCGAAATTATCATAATTATAAAAAAACCAGAATCGATTGAAATAAAAAAACAGCCCAAGTGGACTGTTTTTGCATTATTTATTTCGAGGTAAATCACTGAACCTGATTCAAACGCCCTGTATCCGCAAGCAGTTGGTAAGCAGCAACCACTTGATCTTGCTGGTTAAGGATTTTCTGCGTTTGCGCATCTTGCAAGGTACGTTCTGCTGAGAGTAAATCAAACGTCGTGCGCGTACCGAGTTCGATTTCACGGCGTATTGTATCTAACGCCAATTGCGCTGCAACAATCGTCTGATCCAGCGCGGAAACTTGCATTTGGCTAGAAGTCAGTTGTGCATAGTCTTGACGAACACGCTGCTCAAGGCTTTGCTGTAAACCATTGATTTTCTCACGCGCGAGATCAACTCTAACTTGTTCGCGTTGGCGATTCGCGTTGCTTACACCGCCATCAAGCAGAGGAATTGTGGCTTTTAAATTAACGCCATAATTACCAATTCGACTATTAATAAAATTCTGGTTTTGTTGCTGCATCGCATACGATTCAAGGACAACAGTCGGGCGAAGTTCTAATTGACTTAATTGAAGCTGATGTTCCGCTGCTTTCAACTGTTGTTTAGCGGTCTCAATCGCAGGAGTCGCTGGTATCTGACTGAGGGCTTGATCAAGAGAGTTCGGTACAGGTGGTGATGCAAGCGTATTTGAGATGTTGACTGGCTCAACACCCGTGAGTTGTCTGTAGCGTGCCTGATCAATAGTAAGCGCTGCCATCGCACGCGTTTGATTGGCCATGCCTTGTGCTTGTTGTGCCGCAGCTTGGGCAACATCAGTTTTGGTCACTTCACCGACTTTTAGGCGTTTTTGCGTGTCACTTAAAGCGCGGTTTAAGCTGCTTTGCGTATTAGTGGTTAACGTCAGTAATGCTTGATCGCGAACAAGTGCGCTATAGGTTTCAATCGCGGCCAAACGCGCGCGCATTTGTGCATCAACGACATTTGATTCGGCGGCAGCAAGTTCAGCTTCTGCGACAGAAACACCCACTTCCTTACGCCCTGCGGTATAGAGCGGATAACTCGCTTCTAAACCGACCATGCCCATATTGTTGGTTCCCGCTTCAGGAAAAAGACTTCCATCAGGGGTATCAACACGAGCACGACCAACGGAAGCATTGAGGTTAAGCTTAAATCCTTCTTTGGCTTGTGCCTGACGAAACGCAGCTTGTTGATCCAGAACTTGAAGCGCACTCGTTTTTAGGTTGCTTTGATATTGCATCGCTAAATCAATTGTTTCAGTGAGTGTCTGTGCGTAAAGACTTGGTGCTAATAGCACGGATAACGACGCGAATGCGATGCTTTGCGTTAAATATTTTGACCAATAAACAACTGATGTCATTATGAAGGAACCTCGACGATGTACCGAGTGAATGGATGAACGAAGAATTAAAGTAAATGGGCAAACTTAAGGTTATTTGGTCTGCGTTATTGGTGATATGTGTTGGTGTGAAGCAATAAAGTGATCAACCGTAAACTCAAAAAAACTATTAATATCAATATGATCTTCGATTGGAGTAAGACCGATGAGAAGACGCCATTTGATGTGTTGTAAAAAACCACTAAAAAACACCGCAGATTCATATGGTCGTGGACAATCGATCTCGCCACGCGCGTCAGCTTCAATGAGAATTTTTGCCATCGTATATTTACCGCGAGCAGGGCCCAGTTCATAGGCAATACGTCCAATTTCAGGGTCACGCTGTGATTCGTTGACAATCAAACGCATAAACGCCATCTTATCGGGCTGTGAAAATGCCTGAAACAACATATGTGAAGTTTCTAATAAAACCTCGCGCAGTGAGCGCGAACCTAACTCAGTGGGTAATGCATATTCATTAAAAAAACATTCATGCCGACGTTGAACTAATGCAACCAACAATCCTTTTTTGCAGCCAAAATATTGATAAATAGATGCTTTAGATCCACCGACATGCGCAACTAAGCTGTCTAAGCTGACGCCATCAAAACCATATTGCAAAAATAGTTCGTCAGCCGCTGCCATCAACGCTTCTCGACGCTCAGTGCCACGTCTGGTTTGAGGCACACATGGCATGGATGGCTGAGCCTGCTGTGGAGTTTTTTTTAAAACATCTGACATGACGTTATTCCATGGTGTGTAGACAACAACAGCTTTTGATCAAATTCGGCAATCAAAAGTGGGCGAATTTAACCATCATGTTTGGGTCAAGTACAGAGACTAATTAGTTCGATTGAGTCTAGTCAGCATAATTTGAATAAATACTCAAAAAACGCTATTATTTTTTAGTACTGTACAGTACAGTACGATACACAGCAGTCACTCTTATTGCAAGTGCTCTCTTTGGAATTGATGATATTCTGATTTTTTGAGTGATTCGTCATCATGGTCAGTGTCGATAAACATCATTTGAATATAACTCCAAAGTTTAGCCATACCCACTGAATCAAGGTATTCAAGATGTCAGAATCAACCCTTTCTCAAGCCCCTGCAACGAAGCCCAATTCAGCAAATACCGAAGTTCAAAGTGGTTTAGTAGAAAAAAAACCACAAAAACTGATTCCACGATTAGTGATGTTGGTGATATTGATCGCGATGATTGCGGGCGCAATTTATTATTTTACCGTATTTCGTTATTTTGAAAAAACCGATAATGCTTACGTCAAAGCCGATATGACTTGGGTTGTGCCGCGCGTTTCAGGTGAAATTACTGCTTTACTGGTGAATGACAATCAAGTTGTAAAAGCAGGTCAAGTGCTGATGAGGCTCGATGACCGCGACACAAAAGCACGCTATGCACAAGCAGAAGCGATGGTCGGTGTGAAAGAGTCCGCTTTAGGCGTGCAACAGCAAAATGAAATTGCTGCCCAAGCATCGATTGCGCAAGCCAATGCAGGTTTAGATGCGGCGAGTGCAGAAGTGATTCGCTTAAAGAAAGATTTTACGCGTTATCAAACATTGTTAAATGATGGGGTGACAACCAGACAGCGTCTAGAAATGGTTCAAGCACAGTATTCCAGCGCGTTGGCACAGCAGGCGAGTGCAAGAGCAGCGGTTGCTTCCGCGACAGCGCAAGCCGCAAGCGTCCACGCGGGTCGCGCACAAATGAATGCTGATTTAAAAAGCTCTGAGGCCAATGTTCAGTTGGTGGGGGTTGATACCAGTTCGGCTGAAGTGATTGCCCCAATTTCAGGGACGGTCGGAAGTTTTGCTGTGCGCTTAGGGAGTCGCGTAAATCCACAATCGCGCATGATGGCAATCGTGCCCATCAATGATGCCTATGTTGAAGCGAATTTTAAAGAAACCCAAATCGGTCAAATGAAAGTTGGACAAAAAGTGAATCTGACTTTTGATGCTTATCATGGTCAAAAATTTCATGGTCATATCCAAAGTTTCTCCCCAGCATCAGGTTCAACGTTTTCATTAATGCCCCCTGATAATGCAACAGGTAATTTCAATAAAGTCGTGCAACGTATTCCAGTACGTATCGTGATTGATGATATGCCAGATCGTCAGAAACTCCGCCCAGGTTTATCCGTCAGTGCTGAAGTGGATCTGAGAAGCTAATTTAGCTTCATTGATTCAACAACACGATTCACTTTATGAATGCGGACGAAGGATAAATAATGGCTTCTGCAAAAGCGGCATACATTCCCAAAGTTTTTTTGCCTGCGGTTGCGTGGGCGATCTTTGGTGCCATGGTGTTTGGTAATTTCATGGCGATTTTGGACATCCAAATTGTCGCCAGTTCCCTGAATGAAATCCAAGCAGGGATGAGTGCCAGCCGTAGCGAAGTGGCATGGGTACAGACCTCGTATCTTATTGCCGAAGTCATAGCGATTCCCTTGTCGAGTTTGCTCTCGCAAATGCTCTCGACGCGGATTTACTTTAGTTTGTGTGCTTTAGGCTTTGCCATCACCTCACTCATGTGTGGACTGGCGTGGAACCTTGAGTCATTACTGGTTTTTCGCGTGCTTCAAGGCTTTGTCGGCGGCGGTATGATTCCGTCCTCGATGGCTGCGCTCTTTACCTTATTCCCTGAAAATAAACGTGCTGCGCCAATGGTGATGATCGGTATGGTTAGCACCTTAGGCCCCGCGATTGGCCCAACCTTTGGTGGCTGGCTGACGACGCATTTTTCATGGCATTGGATGTTCTTTATTAACCTTGCTCCAGGGTTGTTAATCGCAGCTCAAGTGTTTTCTGGCGACGATATTGATGAAGCAGATCCATCGCTTTTTAAACGAATCGATTGGCTTGGCTTAGTCTCAATGGCAGTGTTTTTAGGGTCATTAGAATATTTCCTTGATGAAGGTGCGCGAAACGATTGGTTCTCCGATGAAGCCGTCCTGACTGCATTTATTACGATGATTGTCGGCGGCAGTATTTTCTTTTACCGAAGTTTTACCGCGAAACATCCGATTATTGATTTACGCGTATTTCGAGATCGAAACTTTGCGGTGAGCTCACTGATGACGTTTGTTGTCGGTATGGTGCTCTATGGCATGGTCTATTTAACGCCTGTATTTTTAGGGCAAGTCCGTGGCATGAATAGCAGCGAGATCGGCCAGATCATGATGGTGATGGGGATTACCATGTTTATTTCCTCGCCATTTGTAGGGGCGGTTTTACCGCGATTTGATGCGCGAAAAACGATTTTTATCGGGTTGACGGTTGCTGCATCTGGTGTCTGGCTGAACTCGAATCTCACCGTGCAAAGTGATTTTGATTATTTCTTCTGGCCACAGATTTTACGTGGCATGGGCTTGATGCTCTGTCTGATTGTGATGTCACAATTGGCAATGGCGACTCTGCCTCTGCAACAAATTAAGGGCGCGAGTGCGCTGTATAACTTGACGCGGAATATTGGTGGAGCGATTGGTTTAGCGTTGATTAATGTCTCTCTTGATCGCCTGACTGCGTTACATGTTACGGAACTTGATGTGAGAATGACGCCTGCTAACCCAGCATTTATGGATCGACTCGATGACTTGACTCAGAAGTTTTCGGGATTGGGAGAGGGTGCACAGCAGGCAGCAATCAGCGTGCTTTATCGAGATGAACATTTACAGGCATTGACCAATGCGTTCAATGATTTGCTGATGATTGTGGCAATCCTGATGTTTGCGATTGGATTCCTAGTGTTTCTATTGAAGAAACCAAAGCAGCTGATGGGTGGTGGTGAGGTTCATTGAGTTCATTTTAATAGCATTGCTATGTTGGACTTAGCCCCAGAAAAAAAGAGCATGTATCCAATGAATACATGCTCTTTTTTAATGTTCAGCTAACCTTTTTTAATAATCCTAATGTCTTTTCGCCGCTGCTTTATGCGAAAACATAAAGATACAGACCACAATCAGTGCCAATAACGTTAATGAAGCTGAATAGCGACTTAATTCTAAGCCCCCTTTAGCGATCGGCTTATCAAGGAAATCACCAACAACTGCACCAAGTGGTCGGGTCAGAATAAATGCAGCCCAAAACAATACTGTATGGGAGATCTTGGTTCGGTAATATGCCACTGCAATAATGGCGAGCATCGTGCCAAAGACAAGCGCGCCACCTGTATAACCCAGTCCAGCAGTATCTGCCGTCCAATCGCCGAGCGCCGTTCCCAATGTTTGCGAAAACATAATGGTGACCCAATAGAACGCCTCGGATTTTGGTGAGTTGACGGTATCGACGGCCACCGAACCCATAGTGCGGTGCCAAACATACAACGATGCCATCAATAGTGTGAGTAACAGCACCGTACCGCCTGCATAGCCAATACCCAGTGAACGATCCGCAAAATCTGCCAGCGTTGTACCAACAGTTGTCGTCGCAATAATCGTTGCCCAATACAGCGCAGGATTGAATTTCTTGGCTCTGATTTGGATGGTAACCGCGACAATAAAGATCACCGCAAATATCGCAGTGCCGATGAGATAGCCCAGATTCATCGACATCGACACGGCATCACCGCCAGTCTCACCGAGCGTGGTCGCCAGAATTTTGATGATCCAAAAAATCAACGTAACTTCGGGGACTTTACAGAGCATTTCTAGCTTGGTTGTATTCATTATTTACTCGAAGTTAAGTTGCCCAAAATTACTTTACCGCGGCCTTACGCCAAGGTACAGCAGGCGAGCCAGTCCATGCACTGGCGGCTGGAATTTGCTCGCCTTTCATCACTAAAGTTAAAGGACCTAAATACGCGTCACAGCCGACTTCTGCATGATAAAGAATGATGCTTCGCGCACTAATCGTCACGCGATCACCAATGATCACATTGCCAATCTTCATAATCCGATCTTCAAACAAATGCGTTTGTGGACCACAAAAGCTATTCAACTCAGCATGATCGCCAATTTCTACACAATCGTATTCGGTGATGTCTGTCGTATCCAAGTACACTTGTTTGCCGATTTTTGTCCCCATCAAACGGAACATCATCGGTAAGAACGGCGTACCACGTAAATAGTTCAAGAAATTGGGGACTGAGACTGATTCATGCAAACTGGTGACTGCTTCGCTGAGCCAGACAAAAAGTGTCCACATCGGCACTGATTTTGGT
>JACMMY010000178.1 GCA_014378805.1 Moraxellaceae bacterium | reverse complement strand
TTTGATTAAATGTTTTTTTATAAATGCGTTTATGCTAAAGGAAGTTTGTAAACAACGGATCTGCACGGGCCGACTATCAGGCTAAAAGCGAATATGTAATTCGTTTGTCCCCCGACCAGTCTGCTCTACCTGAATGGCCGCTCGACTCGTGAATTATGTCTTCGTCACATTGCGAGGATGGTTTATATGCATATTAAAATTAGTGGACATCATGTGGGTGTTTCTCCGGAACTGGAAGCGAGCGTTCACGAAAAATTAGCAAAAGTCGAACGACATTTCGATCAAATCAACAGCATGCAAGTGATTTTCTCTAAAGAGAATCATCATACAGATTCTAGCTACGATGGCCGAAAAGGCTTGGCAAATCATAAAGCTGAAGTGATATTGCGCGTGCCTGGCTCTGAGCTGTTTGCTCAAGCAACAGCGGATACCTTGAAAACTACACTGGATATGTTAGTTGACAAGTTAGACCGCCAAATTGTGCGCCATAAAGAGCGCCTAAAGAGCCACAACAATCAGACGCACCATCAGCAATTTGCCCTTGAGTAAGTTGTGATTCAATCAAACTTAGATGTTTGATGTTATTTTAAAAGCTCGGATTTGTCCGAGCTTTTTTGTGCGACAAAATTTTTCAATTGCGGATACCGTAAATTATGAGATGACGGTTCTAGAGTCAAATCAGAGTGAGCGGTAGGCTTTGCTAAGGGGTGGTATGAAAACTGTCGATATCGATTGTAGTTTAGGTTATCAAGTCAATCAGCAGTCTGAATTTATCATTCAAATTCAAACGGCTTATCATCCGTGGCAACGGATTGTTTGTGAGTCGTTAGATTTAATGGGAATTTCTCCAGAATCATTCACTGACCTCAGTGGTATGAATCGAATGTTTCGCTTTGGGGTGGAGTCTGGGCGAGTCGATATCCGTTATCGCGCGACAGTTGAGATGAGTGTGCCACCGCGAAATACACATGCTAAAGAGATGGATATTGCTGAGTTACCGCCCGAAGTTTTGCATTATTTATTACCCAGTCGTTATTGCGAATCAGATTTGCTGAGCGCAATGGCACAGCGGACCTTTGGTCATTTGCCTCGCGGATTTAAGCGCGTAGATGCAATATGTAATTGGATTAAAAGCAATATCGTTTATGAGGTCGGTTCTAGTCAGCCGTTTACGACTGCGCGTGATGTGCTGGTCAATCGTGCGGGTGTGTGCCGAGATTTTGCGCATTTAGGCATCGCATTTTGTCGGGCGCTTAATATTCCAGCGCGGTTTGTGTTTGGCCATGCTGAGTTTCCAGATCCACCACCAGACTTCCACGCAGTTTTTGAGGTATTCCTTGAAGGGCAATGGATCTTGTTTGATGCGACCAAAATGGCGCCATTAAATAAAATTGTGCGGATTGGCACAGGCACTGATGCCAAGGATGTCGCTTTTGCAACGATGTATGGTGACGTGCAAATGGTCTATTTAAAACCTTTAGCTCGTGATCATATTCAGGGGCAGGCAGAAGAGTTCGTTGCGGTCAGTGATTTTTTTGGGTCAAATGTGAAGTAAGCCTAACTTTAAGTAAGCTACAAAGTTCATTGAGTTATCGAAATATGTGATGACGTTGCTCAGACATAGGGTGCGTACTTCGATAAGCTCAGTGATCTTTTTGTTTTATCGATGATTAAGTAGATCGGGCAGGTTTTTTTGTGAGGTGTAATTCTGTGGGAGTGAGTTCTAAACTCACTCTTCGTTAATGCATTCATTCCAATTTTTCAAAATCATCGTCAATAAGATTTACATCGTCCGTAGGAGATTTTCTGCGATCATCGAGAGATCGTTCGTTGATTAAAATGGTGCTTTGCTTAGGCGCGAGAGGTGTTGTTTCGGTCAGTTCGGATCGGCGTTTTGAGAGTCGGCGATTTTTCAGGTGACGTTTGACGCGAGATTGCGCGAGTGTGTGCATCAAGTGCGGTAAGTCTTTAGTTTCTAGGCGCTTGATGAATTGATAGATCATTCGATTGCGAGTTACGCGAATGTATTGGCCAATTTTCTTTTGACCGATGAGATCTTTTTGAAACTTTAAAATATTTAAATCAATGAAAATTAAGGCTAATAAAGCCGCAGTGATGGTGACGATATTAAGGCGGGTCGCAAAGTCATGACTCGAAAAAATCAATGTGCTGAATAATGAGAAAACCAATACACCAATCGATGCGAAAAGCGGTTTTTTATCGGTAAAAGCGATGATCAGCCATATCGCGATGCCAATCTCAAATAATCCACCCAGATAGGTCAGCCATGGATAATTCAATAAAAAAGAGTCTTCGGATAAATTCGAGTATTCAGGTGAAACGGCAAAAAGTATTTTGGGTACGATGCCTTGATACAAGAACACAAAAGCAATAACGCTGCGCGCGAGCCCCCGAATTTGATATAATAATTGCTTGGTGTTTTTCATGTTTTTGGTACTTCCCAAAAAGAACTTCACTTTATGCGTAGATCAGTCTTCATCACCCACTGTTTCTCATATCAATAAGACGCAGTATTTGCATATATTCCTATGGCTTGGGAATGTCGCCAAAGGCATTGATGATCGATGTGCTATTTTTGCAAGCCTGTGCTTTTAAAGTCAATCAAAAGTCGCGGATCACTGGACTATACCTGATACACGCGCTAACCTGTTTAGGTTAATTTATTTCTTATACTATTTAGAGTAGCAGCATGACTCCTGAAATTTTACACGAGCTTCTACAAGCGGCATTTCCACACGCAGACATTGCAACCTCGGGCCAAGCGGGTAAGTTTGACGTGCGTCTTGTGGATGAACAATTTGAAGGAAAGCGTCCTGTTGCACGTCAGCAAGCGGTTTACGCGCCATTGAATAGTTACATTGCGAGCGGTGAAGTACATGCAGTGACGATTCGCGCGTTGACGCCTGAAGAGTGGCGTAAAGCCAGTTTATTTGGTTAATATTTCACTGATTTTTATTAAAAAATTATCATTCATCCACCTTTATGACGATTACTCTGTGCATGTGATGCCTGAGTAACATTTATTCAAATGAAAATCGTCGTTAGCCAAAGTAGGTAGTCATTTAAATAATGGATAAATTTCGGATTCAAGGGGGTGCTTGTTTAAATGGCACAGTACGAATTTCAGGTGCAAAGAATGCTGCATTGCCGTTGCTTGCGGCGACTATTTTGGCAAGTACACCGATTACCCTCAGCAATGTGCCTGACTTAAAAGATGTGTCGACCTTGATCAAGGTGCTGGAAAGTTTAGGCATCACAGTGCAGCGCAACAAAGTAAACGGTTCTGTGCATGTTGATACGAATACCTTGAATAGCCGTTTTGCACCGTATGAATTGGTCAAAACCATGCGCGCTTCGATTTTAGTTTTAGGACCATTACTTGCGCGTTATGGTGAAGCAACGGTTTCATTGCCCGGTGGTTGTGCAATCGGCTCGCGTCCTGTTGAACAACATTTGAAAGCGCTTGAAGCCATGGGCGCAGAGATTCGTGTGGAAAATGGTTATGTGCATGCCAAAGTCGATGGTCGTCTAAAAGGCACACGGCTGTCATTCGATATGGTGACAGTCGGTGGCACTGAAAATATCCTGATGGCGGCGACGTTAGCGGAAGGCACAACGATTTTAGATAACAGTGCACGTGAACCAGAAGTGACTGATTTGGCTCATATATTGGTCAAAATGGGCGCAAAGATTGAAGGAATTGGTTCTGATCAACTTATCGTGCATGGCGTGGAATCGTTAAACGGCGTGGAATATAGCGTCGTTGCGGATCGCATTGAAACGGGATCGTATCTGGCTGCGGCGGCGATGACAGGCGGTTGTGTGCGTACCACGCATACTGATCCACATTTGCTGGATGCTGTACTGCTGAAATTTGAAGAAATGGGTGCAACGATTACCACTGGCGAGGACTGGATAGAACTCGACATGCGCGGTAAACGCCCAAAAGCGGTGAGTTTCCGAACATTGCCATATCCTGAGTTCCCAACTGATATGCAAGCGCAAATGATGACGGTGAACACCATCGCTGAAGGTTCGGGCACGATCATTGAAACAATTTTTGAAAATCGTTATATGCACGTCCCTGAATTGTCTCGTATGGGCGCAAAGATTCAAGTCGATGGTCATAGTGCGATTGTGACGGGCGTGGAAAAATTACAAGCTGCACAGGTGATGGCGACCGATTT
>JACMMY010000177.1 GCA_014378805.1 Moraxellaceae bacterium | reverse complement strand
TTTGACGATTTGACGATTTGACGATTTGTCGTTTAAAGATACAAACCAAAATTGTTAAAGCTAAGCTTGTCTTCTACGATCTTAGAAGAAGATTTCAACGCAATACTCTCAATAAGAAATCAGTTTATCTTAATTTCAGATTATCTAAATTGATACCGCCAGCGATTCCTTTTTGTTATAAAATTCTAAGTTATCATTTTACATATAGATTGAAGACTCATGTTGCGTTGGTTTGAAAGCCGCATTAATCCATACCCTGAGCAACTCGAAAAATCACTGCCGAATACTTTATTTGCCTTTGTCTGGCAGAGTACCAAAGGAAGTCGCGGTTTAATGTTGGCGATGGGTATACTTACCGCAATCATTGGCGTGTTTGAGGCATTACTGTTTGCCATGATGGGTCAGATGGTCGACTGGCTGAGCCACGTAGAGCCAAAACTACTCTGGGTTAAGGAAGGACAGCATCTGCTGTGGCTGAGTGTGATTATCCTTGGCAGTGTACTGTTAGTTTCGCTGCAATCCATGATTAAGCATCAGGCGCTCTTGGGTAATTTTCCGATGCGATTGCGCTGGAATTTTCATCGCCTGATGCTGAGTCAAAGTATCAGTTTCTTTAGTGATGACTTTGCGGGTCGTATCGCTACCAAAGTCATGCAGACCTCGCTAGCAGTGCGCGACGTTTGGATGGTGATGGCGGATATTTTTGCGTTCATCATTGTTTATTTCGTCACGTTGACCTTAGTGATGGGGTCTTTTGATCTGTGGATGTTGGCGCCATTCTTGGTGTGGTTAATGTTCTATGTGAGTACGTTGATTTACTTCATTCCACGTTTGGGGCGTGTGGCGAAACGCCAAGCAGATGCGCGTTCGGTGATGGTGGGTCGTGTTACCGATGCCTATACCAATATCCAAACCGTGAAGTTGTTTTCACATGCAGGGCGCGAGGCGAGCTTTTCCAAAAATGCGATGCAGCAGTTTTTAATCACTGTGCACGGTCAGATGCGTCTCGCGACTGGATTTGAGATCGTTAATCATTTACTCAACATGATGCTGATTATGTCAACCGCAGGGGTTGCATTGTGGCTGTGGTCGCAAGGTCATCTTGGGATTGGCGCGGTAGCCGCCGCGACTGCCATGGCTTTAAGGCTGAATGGAATGGCCCATTGGATTATGTGGGAAATGTCATCATTGTTTGAAAATATTGGTACGGTACAAGATGGCATCACGACCTTGACCAAGCCGCATCTGATTGAAGATGTGGCTGATGCACATCCTCTTAAAATTCAGCAGAGCCAAATTCAGTTTGATCAAGTTAATTTTGCCTATCATGCGGATCAACCGATTTTAGATCGTTTAAATTTGACCATTCGTGCAGGGGAAAAGGTCGGGCTGGTTGGTCGTTCTGGTGCGGGAAAATCGACGTTGATTAATTTACTCCTTCATTTTTATCAACCGCAATCAGGTCGAATCTTGATAGACGGGCAAGATATTCGGCACGTGACGCAAGAGAGTCTGCGTGCGCAAATCGGCATGGTGACTCAAGATACATCGTTACTTCATCGCTCGGTACGTGACAACATCCTCTATGGTCGTCCCGATGCGAGCGAGCAAGAAATGATTGCCGTTGCTGAACAAGCGGAAGCGGATGAGTTTATTGCACAGTTGACTGATCCGAAAGGGCGTAAGGGCTACGATGCGCATGTGGGAGAGCGCGGGGTCAAGCTCTCTGGTGGACAGCGTCAGCGGATTGCCATTGCGCGCGTGATGCTAAAAGATGCACCGATTTTGTTAATGGATGAGGCCACTAGCGCGCTTGATTCGGAAGTTGAAGCGGCGATTCAGCATAGTCTTTATCAACTGATGCAAGGAAAAACGGTTATTGCGATTGCGCATCGTCTATCAACCATCATGGCAATGGATCGTTTGATTGTCATGGATCAAGGCCAGATCGTAGAGCAAGGCACGCATCAGGAACTCCTCGAATTGAATGGTCTCTATGCGAAGCTCTGGGAGCATCAAAGTGGCGGATTTTTGGTAGAGGAAGGGGAAGGCGAGGGTATCGTTGCGTCCATCAGAGTGTGATTTTTGGGTGCAATACGTTTTAGCATATTGCACTTTATTTTGATAATTATCGTGAGTTCAACTATGTCTAAGAGATCTATCCATTGGCGCGCCAATCTCCCAGACACCACTTCGGGTCCTCGTATCGCGTTGATTCATGGACTGGCAGCAGGTAAGCATATGGAACGGCATTTGTTGACGTTTTTGCGGGCGGCTGGCTATGCGGACACCTCGTTGTATAGCAATCATTTAAGTCCTGCACGGGTTGCCGATGATCTGGCGCATGCTGCAAAAGAGGGTCGGCCCATTGTGTTGGTCGGGTATAGTCAGGGCGGTAGTCAGGTGTTGAAAGTTGCCAAACAGTTGTACAAACGCGGTATTGAGATTGATTTAGTGGTGTCGCTCGCGGCAGGTGGATTGGGGCGTTTTTACTTTCCACAATGGGGCTTCAATATGCGACGTATTCCTGCAGGGATTAAGCGCTATCTGAATTATTATGCCGCGAAAGATCTGCTTGGGACTGATTTGCTACCAGTCCTCAATCTGGCGCGCGCGGATTCTCGGGATACTTATCTTGAGAATATTGGTTACCCGCAATCAGCTGGCGTGGATCACTTTAAGATCGTGACGTGCTATCCAACTGCGCGGGTCTTGCCAGAAGTACAAACGTTATTTTTAGATCGTTTGCTCAAAGAGCTCGAACTGCTCACTTAGTTTAATCCGTTAATGAAATATAAAAAAATTATTTTTTTGGTGTAATCCACTTCGGTTGATTGCATCTTAGATTTGCTTCATGACTAGAAAAAAAGATAGGTTTTATTAGTTATGCGTTTCATTTATTTATTTTTTAATATTCTAATTTTAATAGAATTGTTATAAATTTTATTTTCCTGTATTTCACCAATCTGAGAGTATTTATAATCTAACGATCAAGTGCGATCATGACTGCTAGCTAGGATTATTGTTCGACTACGGGTTGTCGGTCTGGCGGTCGTAACGTGGGGCGTCAAAACCTATTATCCATAGATTATTGCGCATGGAATGGGCAGCTTTAGCGCGATTGCAGGTTTAGATTATTTTTATGGCATGGGTTCAGATTTGACTCAGAATGTTGCCCCATTTTTTAAATTCAGGTCGCTTCATTTGATTCTTCTGATGTGCGCGATGAACAGTTGCACCAACAAACGAAGCAACAAACGAAGCAACAAACGAAGCAAATTCTAACGGTTACCCGTGCGCCTAAGGTTAGTCTTATCGCTGATACCATTTTGAGCAATCATCGGAAATTTATTGAGGGACTAGCGTCTGGTATGTAGAGGTGTTAGGATATTGACATTATGTCATGTCAACATTGTGTGATGCTCAGGATTATAAAGATTGAGGAATAGACGATGAACAGCTATGCAGGTCATGTGACGAATCAAATATCGGAAAAAGCGATGAACTCTCCTTTGAATCAAGTCGATATGACGGTTCGTAAAGGGCTCGATTTTAACCTCCGTGAGCATATGTCGCGTCATTGGTTTGGCGGTGATCCGTTTAAAACCCGTATTTTTGACGCCTTGAGTCTGACTTTCCCCGTCGGTGAGCGCTATTTTATCAGTAGTGTGCGTATGTTTCGTGATCAGATTACTGATCCAGAGTTGCAGGCACGGGTGACTGATTTCATTCAGCAGGAAGCTCAGCATGGTCTTGTGCATGACGAAATGAATGAGGTTATGCGCGAGCAAGGTATGCCGCTGGATCAAATGGTCGAGTTCGTCAAAGCGCGAACTGCGGAGGAACTGCGGAAAAGCCCAAAATACAATATCGCGATGACTGCGGGTTTTGAGCATTTGACTGCGATGATGGCAAATGCGTTTTATGACTATAAATCGACTATGGCTGAGGCTAATCCTCATGTGCGCGCGTTATTTGCATGGCACGCAATTGAGGAGATGGAGCATCGTGATGTGGCTTTTGATGTGATGAAGGACATCGCCAAGGTTTCTTATCCGCTCCGCGCGTATGCATTGGTTAAAGGAACGACGGTGATTTTTGGTTTTACACTTTATCGAGCAAATAAGTTATTAGCCGCAGATGGTTTTACCCGTCGTGAGCGTATCAAGCTGATTGGTGAAGGTTTGCCGTGGTTATTTGGCAAAAAAGGCGTACTGAGCGTGATGAGCAAACCATACTTAGATTGGTTTAAGCGTGATTTTCACCCAAGCCAACATCCAGTCATTGCCCAATATCCGGTCTGGTTGAAGGTCATGCAAGAGACGGGTGATCCGATTAAAGCAGGCGAGGCGTTATGGGAAGCCGCTGCATTTTAAGTTTAATCTCATTCAAATTCAGTGGATTGTAAGTTTTAAATTCTTTTTTTGTGTCCAATGATAATCTGGCTGAGTACCCTGAGCACTCAGCCAGATCATCATTTCATGACGCCAATCTTATGATTTGATTAACTCAATGGTTGAGCCAGTCCGTTTCGGATCGATGAGGATTTTTGCATGTTGCTCAGGATCGCGTAGCGCTGTAAAGGCATTGGTCACGCCCTCCAAACCTACGACTCCCGTAATTAACGGCAAACAGTTCACTTTGCCTTCGGCAATCATATGCAAAGTATCTCGAAATTCCAGTGGCGTGTAGCCCAGTACAAATTGAATCTCAAGCTCTTTATTAATCGCCAGTGCGGGTTCGATCGTGTCGCTTTGCATGCAGACGCCCACGCCGATAATACGAGAGAAAAGAGGCGCGCCTTCGATCAGTTGTTGCAAAATTCCGGGGACACCCACGCATTCAAAAATCACTGGACGTTTCGGCATTGCGCCGAGTTTGTCAGCTATTCGCCATGCATGCCACCACGGCAATGGAACCGCTTGAATTTTTTCAAAAGCCTTGAGTCCTGCATTGATGGCATCAGACACATTACCCAACAGACCAAACTCTTTCCAATTTGAAAATGGAGATTCATGTTTAGGATCGATGACGATATCCGCACCACAACGCACTGCCAATTGACGACGATTGGGTGAAAAATCACTGGCAATGACTGTTTTAACGCCAGCAGCTTTGAGCATGAGAATGACACCTAAACCGACTGGCCCACAACCAATCACAATAGCGGGCTCACTGGTTTTAATCCGACTGCGTCTGACCGCATGGAGGGCAACAGCCATTGGCTCAGTCATGGCGGCACTATCCGCATCAAGCCCGTTAGGCACTTCAAACATCAGGCTCGATTGAACCAGAACCTGCTCTGCATAACCACCTGCAGCATTGGGCGACAGACCGACAGACTGGTAGCCGATCTTATCCATACTGATTAACGGCATCGCGCAAACCAGAGTATCTTGTTTCAATTTACGTCGTGTTTTGGGGCCATAATCAAGAATCTTGCCACAGAATTCATGACCCATCACAAACTCATCTGTCGATTTAGCCAGGCCATTAAAACCCACGCGTTTGGCCAGGTCGTGCATATGGTCGCAGTGATGTTGCATGTGTAGGTCCGAGCCGCATATTCCACAACGAACGACTTCTAGTAGCACATGCCCTTTAGACGGGGTCAATTTAGGGCGTTCTGTGAGACGAAGTTCAGCGTTTTGACAGAGTACTGATTTCATATAAAAACTTCCTTTTAGGTTTTTTGGTGTATCAATAAATGCGTTTATCTGCCAAGGGTAAATTGTATCCTGAGCGGATTATGCCATCCACTTAAGCCGCTTGCATCATTAAACACACGTATAAAAATATTGACTTCTAATGACTCCTTTTTGTCAAAAAATGACCTGTCTGTAGGCGATTAATTATCCTATTCTTGAAGCATCAAATCCGTTACTGACATCTTTGGATGAGTCCGTTGACGTCGGTTTATTTTTAATTGAGTTCTGGAGGAAATTTCATGGGTCACATTACATTTGTTGAGCACGATGGCGCAGAACATCAGGTCGATATCGTCGAAGGTAAATCCTTGATGCAGATTGCGATGGATAATGGCGTGCCAGGGATTGATGCGGATTGTGGTGGCGAGTGTGCTTGTGGAACATGTCATGTCATCATCGACAACTCATGGAAGCGCGCCGTTGGTGATGCGCGTGATGACGAATTACGCATGTTAGAGATGACACCAGAACGTGCGGAATCCTCTCGACTGTCGTGCCAAATCCAAATATCAGATGTCATGGATGGCATGATTGTTCATCTGCCCGAATTTCAAATGTAACACCTGATTGTTGTCAGAACGACCCGTAAATTTTCTCTAAAAAAATTAAATATCGAGGTGAACACTATGAGTTTTTTAGATACAGTCATTGAGAAAGCAACGTCAACAGCATCAACGACAATGCATCGTTTTTCACCAGAAATTGACATCGTTAAAGCGAAAATATCTGCAAAAGTTCCTATACATTTGCAAATCAGGGGTGCTCACCTGTTCCAAAAAATAAAAATGCGTGTCATTAAAAGTGAACCATTTCCACTCATCACTGAAAAACTGATTCCTGAGGTTTCAACACTGAAACTTGAAGACATTGACCTCAGTAATCCTTTCTTGTATCGACAAAATCAGTGGCGTTCTTACTATAAACGTTTACGTGATGAATGCCCTGTACATTACCAAAAAGAAAGTGCCTTCGGTCCATTTTGGTCGATTACTCGTTATGAAGATATTATGTATGTGGATAAGAACCACGAATTATTTTCTGCTGAACCTGTGATTTTGCTTGGTAATGCACCAGAGGGTCTTGAGGTAGAAATGTTTATTGCGATGGATCCGCCTAAACATGATTTGCAACGTCAAGCCGTACAAGGTGTTGTTGCACCGAAAAACCTGAAGGAAATGGAAGGGTTGATTCGTAGTCGAGTACAGGATGTTTTGGACAATTTACCTGTGGGTAAACCTTTTGATTGGGTGCAGACAGTCTCTGTTGAATTGACGGCAAGAATGCTGGCGACATTATTAGATTTTCCTTACGAGAAGCGTCATAAGTTGGTGTATTGGTCAGACCTCGCCGCAGGGAGTCCTGAGACAACTGGCGGGACGTCAGAAATGGATGAAACATTTCTCGGTGTTGCAGATATGGCGAAGCATTTCTCGCAGCTCTGGCGTGAGAAGGAGGCGAAGAAAGCAGCAGGTGAAACACTCGGTTTTGATTTGATTAGCCTCATGCTCTCCAATGAGGATACCAAAGATTTAATCAATCGTCCGATGGAATTTATAGGCAATCTCGCGCTGTTGATCGTCGGCGGCAATGATACGAC
>JACMMY010000176.1 GCA_014378805.1 Moraxellaceae bacterium | reverse complement strand
ATTCATCGAGCGCAGCGACATCGCCTTCAGCGCCACAAAATGTGCCCGCAAAAGTTGTGACGCATAAACTAGGATCAGCAAAGCTTTTGATTGGATGAATGCTGGCAATGAATGCACCAACATTTTTTGCGGAATTTAGAATAGAAGTAGGTAATGCACCGCTGCAATGAAAGACGATATTTCCAGCTTGAAGCACGTTGGAAGCGACTAATAATTCACAGCAATCGGCAATGGATTGATCTGCTGTACCAATCAAAAAGACATCCGCAGGGTGCAGATCATTAAAGGATTGAATTGGGTTGCCTTGTCCAATAAAAGTACACGCATTTTGGGCACTTTCTAGGGAACGATTACAAACATCTTGAATCTGAAATACGCCATGTTTCACCCATAGATGCGCTAAGGTCTTACCGACATTACCGCATCCAATGATGTTGAGTGTTTTCATACTTAGTTTTTCTGAAGCAGTTTCTTTCTAACATCATCAAATTCTTGTTCGGTGATATGCCCATCTTCTTTGAGTTTTGCCCACTTGATGAGTTCATCCGCAACAGAGAATGATCGTAAACCTTCGCTCTTAACGATATCTAAACTGTCTTTTTTCGTGCCATTACGACCAGAAAAAATTCCATTTTCAGCAACCCAATCTGCATGAGACTTGAGTGGCGATAGAAATAATTTCTTTACTAAAAAAATATGTAAAAGTGGAATGGTAAAGAACCCAGAACAAATTGCTAAGCCAATTGCGAGATCTTGGGAGTCGAAGCGGTCAATTCTAAAAACCCAGAAAACTACAACACCTAATGAGCCTAAAATTGATCCGACAATAGGTATCAAAACATAATATTTATAATTTCGCACTGCTGTTTCTAGATGAGAAAAATCCTTACTTTTCTTCATCATGAAGATTCCAAAAGCAAGAAACAACGCTGGAATGATGCCGACTACGAAAAAAATAGACGGAAGTATTAGCAAGATAAATATCAATATCTTAGTTAGATCATTACTACTTAACGGTTGATTCGTCATAAGGGTTTCTATTCCTACAGAGGTTTTTTATTTATTAACTGGAAAATGTCGAATTTCCCAAGCCTTATGAATCTTGGTATTACGTTTGAAATCAAAGCCAATTGTAGATTGGGTAATTTCTTTAATTTCAAACATTTCTGGCAACAACTCATCCAACTCAAACTTACGGAAGTTGTTGGAGAAATATAAAACGCCGTCTGTTTGTAGACGATTCATCGCACGTTTAATCAATGACATATGGTCGCGTTGAATATCGAATGTCCCAAAGAATTTCTTCGAGTTCGAGAATGTAGGCGGATCAATAAAGATCAAATCATAGGTTTCACTGCCTTCTTTCAGCCATTCAAACACTTCGGCAGAGAAGAATTGATGTTGTTGATCTGGATGATCAACGGTCAAACCATTCAACGCAAAATTGTTCTTACCCCAATCGAGATAAGTGTTCGATAAATCTACGCTGGTTGTACTTGCAGCACCGCCCAAAGCGGCTTGAACGCTTGCTGTACAGGTATAAGCGTAGAGATTCAGGAAATGTTTACCGCGTGCTTCTTCGAAAATTTTCTCACGGATTGGACGGTGATCGAGGAACAAGCCTGTGTCG
The DNA here is from genome assembly GCA_014378805.1 of Moraxellaceae bacterium. Taxonomy (GTDB): domain Bacteria; phylum Pseudomonadota; class Gammaproteobacteria; order Pseudomonadales; family Moraxellaceae; genus Aquirhabdus. Next base: position 5,731 of record JACMMY010000176.1, on the reverse strand, counting down.
AGATAATCAGTGAAATTGACATAAAGACGCGCACGGCCTTCCTGCACAATCAGGCGTTTACCAGAATCGCCTTTCTTCTCGTATTGATCGTTGCCTTTTTGACGCGCGCGCGTTTTGATATAAACCTGTTCACGAGCCAAACCCAACACTTGACGTGTTGCCGCGAGTGCCAAGTTAAAACGCATTTTTGCTTTTTCAGGATCAATGATCTTCGGCGGCGCATATTCTTGAACGTGAACCTGATCGCCATAGAGGTCGATTGCCAAGTTAAAGTCAGGCAAATCTGCATCATAAATGCGTAAATTACTCACACCTTCACGAACGGCTTGTTTTTTAAGATTGCTAATATTCTTAATTAAACGATTAGCGAAGTCTTTTGAACCCGAATTTTCATCTGTAAATTCAATCATCGGTGTTTGCCATGCTTGCAAAAATGATGGTTTATTTGAAGTCGCAGCAATCTCACCAATACGGATATAAATAGGCAACTTGCCATTCATTAAACGTGTGTTGCTGATGTGATTGAGCTGCAAAACGTCAGCTTGTTCGATTTGTGAAGCAATAATCGCAGCGTGTTGGCTTGGCGCAAACTTCTGTAAGAGATATCCTAAACCTTGATACAACGCACGATTGCTGACTTTGTCACCCAAACGTTCGCCATACGGCGGGTTGGTGATGATCAGTGCTTTATCTTCATGTTCGCGGAGTTGGAAGTCTGGCCAATCGGCGAGTGTCCGTTCTTCGAGTTTTACGAACGGTAAGCAGCGCTCTAAACCAGCTGCCATCAGATTGGTGCGCGTGGCTTTCACCGCTTCCCAATCCGCATCAAACGCATAAACCACTAACGGATATTCATCCGAATTCACTAATTTATCGACAGCCGCTTCAAAGCGATCTTGGGCTTCTAATTTCAGTTTTTGCCAAATCGCACCGTCATGTCCAGACCATCCAGAGAAACCAAAGCGACGATTTAAGCCCGGTGCACGATCTGCGGTCATCATCATCGCTTCAATAATAAATGTTCCTGAGCCACACATTGGATCAATCAGCGTGTTGTATTTGCCAGTGTGCCAATCCGCGAGGCGCAGAATTGCGGCAGCGAGGTTTTCTTTCAATGGTGCATCGGTCATCGCATGGCGATAGCCGCGACGATGCAAACTGTCGCCTGACAAGTCTAGGCTAAACGTATGGCTGCGTAATCCTGCAAGAACCGTCAGCGTGATTTCTGCATTTTGGGTATCAATACTTGGACGGCGACCATGGCTGTCCATAAAGCTATCGACCACAGCATCTTTGACGCGCAACGTTGCGAATTGGCTGTTCATCTTTACATCGCGTTCAGATTGAATACGCACAACGAAAGTACTTTGTGGACTAAAAACCAGTGACCAATCAAAATCTTTTGCAGCTTCAAACAACTCTTCTGCAACATCACGTACGTCTTGGCGTTCTACTGGAACTGTAAATAACGGCAACAAAACGCGTGATGCAAGCCGCGACCACAAACAGATGCGGTACGCTGTTTCAAGCGTTCCTTCAATGACGACTCGCCCTTGTTGAAATGGCGGTTGATGATCCACAACTGTTGCGCCAAGTGCAGCCACTTCGTCCGCGAGCAGTCGCTCTAAACCGTCGGCGCAAGTGATATGGTAAGTAGTACGGCGGGCAAGAGCGGTCATCGGTTTTTCCAAAATACAGTAAAGGCAAAGAACAATGCGCGTAGTTTACCTGATTTTCAGCTTATTCTTGAGGTAGAATAAAACTTGATTCAAGTTAACACTTCATTTTTTAACGAAGTAGCCATCAATTTTGAGATGTAAGCAGATTTAATGAAATGCAAGCAACTTAATATAATCAATGCGATCGATCAATACACAGTAAGGATATTGAAATGAATGATCTACAGAGCCAAGCCAGTGATAAAGCTGTGATGCCGATTAAAAATTACGAACAGTTTTATCAGTTTTATTTGACCGAACATTCGAATGCAACGAGCCGACGTTTGCATTTTGCAGGCAGTACATTCGGTTTGATCGGTCTAGGCTATGCATTAAAGAAAGGTAAAGTCCGTTATGGGTTGATGGGTGTTGTGGCTGGATATGCATGTGCGTGGACTGGACATTTTGTATTTGAACGCAATAAACCTGCGTCATTTAAGCAACCTTTCTATAGTTTCATTTCAGATTTCCGTATGTTTAGTGATGTTTTACGTGGACGCATTAGCTTGAAAGGCAAAGAATTTGACCGGATTTCGTGATTTTATTCGAAATTTGGAAATTCAAAAGCAAATCCTCCCTCACGCAGTACTACCGCGTGCTCCTTTTTCTAAGGAGAGGACTACTTTGGCTTCGCCAAAATAGAAAAAGCTACTCCCTTTTTGAAAGGGATGTTAGGGGAGATTTACTTTTGACATTAAATATAAAGGTAACAACTGTGACGACAAAACATTCACTCCAAGGTTTATATTTAATTACCAATGAAGATGACTTTGTCGTTTTACGTCCAAAATTAGAAACAGCGATGAAAGCCGGAATCGCGTTATTGCAATATCGCCGTAAGAAAACGCCAAAATCCCATCAAGAACAAGAAGCACGAGATATTCTCGAACTGTGCAATCAATACCATGTCCCATTCATTATCAATGATGATCTTGTCTTAGCAGAAAAACTGTCTTGCGGTTTGCATCTTGGACAAGGTGACGGTTCGCTGATCGAGGCGCGTGATCGATTGGGTGCGGATGCGATCATTGGACGGACGTGTCATGATTCTTTAGAGCTTGCAAAACAGGCCGCTGATGAAGGCGCGAGTTATTTAGCATTCGGTGCAGTATTTCCTTCGACAACTAAGCCCAATGCACGATTAGTTTCCTTAGAAACATTGGCAGCGGCAAGTCAACAGTTTGAGCTCCCGATTTGCGCGATTGGTGGACTCACGCCTGAAAATTCAGAACGTGTAAAAGCAACTGGGGTCAGTTTATTCGCAGTAGTCAGCGATATCTTGGATTTGTCGATATCAGCCACCCCAGCACGCATTAAATTATGGCAAAATAGCATCAGCCCTTGTATTACCTAATTTATTCGAGTTTAGTCGCTTAGATTTGTATACTAGGCACGGCGATTTTATCAATGAAGGTTTCTTTCTGATATGAGCGCTTTCAATACACGCAGTCTCATTTTTGGGTTTAACTGTTATCTTGCCGTGATCATGGCATTGTTTGTTTCCTATAGTCTTAATCTGACGAATCCTGTGTGGGCAGTGCTCACAGTTTTTATTACCAGCCAGCCGTTTGCAGGCGCGATTTGGTCGAAGGCATTTTATCGTGTTTTAGGCACACTGATTGGCGCGACTGCGTCATTGATGATCATTCCTGAGTTTGTAAATACGCCTATTATTTTAATGTTTGTGATGGCGAGTTGGGTTGGGATATGTTTATACCTCTCACTACTCGATCGTACGCCACGTAGTTATATCATTATGCTGGCGGGTTATACGGCAGCATTGGTTGGATTGCCTGAAGTCGTTAATCCATCAGGTTTATTTGGTAATGCGGTTGCGCGTGCCGAAGAAATCAGTATCGGCGTGATTTGTACGTCATTGACGCATAGTTTGATTTTTCCTATGAGTATTGAAAAAGCGATGCTGGGTAAATTAAACCAGACGATGACCGATGCCAAACATTGGCTAATTTCAGCGTTGGATGTTGAAACTGATATAGCAGCAAGAAGAGCGCGCCGCCGTATTGCATTAGATTTGACCGATCTTACACTGTTGGGTACTAATTTTAGATTTGAAGTGATTGCCTCACGACAATATGTCAATTCAATTCGTGCGTTTGAAGAGCGTATGATCAGTCTGTTGCCATTACTTTTTGCAGTTGAAGATCGGCTACAAGCATTACGCGATATCGGTGGCGTTCCTGAAAGAACGGATCGACTGATTAAACAAGTCAAAACATGGATTATTGGATTAGATGTCAATAATACATCGGCCAATAAACAATTAATTGAACGCACTAATAGTGTCGGAAAACAGCAAATTTCCGCACTGATTGATGAGTGTCGGTCTATTGCTGTGAACCATACGACATCGACAACTTGGCGAGATATTCTTGAGCTGAATTTGGTGACTCGACTCATTGATTTAATCGAAGTCTGGGCAGACAGTTTAGCGCTTTATGCTGCAAGTCGAGAACCCCATGCCAAACCAAGTCCTGTTCTGAAATCCATTATCTCCGTAAATCGCAGTCGACCTCTACATACTGATCGTGGTTTAGCTGCTTATTCTGCATTTACCGCAATTATTGCGACTTTATTGTGTGCTGCATTTGTGATGCTCATCGAGTGGACGCAAGGCGGAACTGCGATTGCCCTCACAGCGGTGATGTGCTGTATTTTTGCCACGAGCGATAATCCGACACTCATGCAACGCAAAATTCTAAAAGCCACGGTGATCGCTTTTCCAATTGCACTGGTTTATGTATTTGCTATTTTTCCCTCGATTGACAGTTTCCCTATGATGGCCTTGTCATTGTTACCACTCATGATGTTATTGGGTGTTTATTTATCAAATCCTGCGACATTACTGGGTGCTTTGAGTATTGCCATGATGGTTGTGCCTGGGATTGGCTTTACATCAGTTCCACACCTCGATTTCGTGACATTTTTTATGGGTAATATGGTTGCGATCATCGGCGTATTATTTGCCTTTGTGGTCACGCTTTTGATTCGTGTGATTGGCATTGATCTGAGTATTCATCGTATCTTGAAGGCTGGATGGCGCGAGTTGTCTCGGCATGCAGTGGGTCATATCCCTAAGGAAAATCTAACGTGGGCGAGTTTAATGCTCGATCGTTTAGGATTGTTGGTTCCTCGAATCGCGATGGCGCAAGAGTCTGAGCGCATTAAAATTGATAATGCATTAAACGGTTTGCCAATTGGTTTTAATATGTTGGATCTCAGGCTGGCAGCGAAAGATATGCCGTTCCCCATCCAAGATCAAATTAATCAATTGATGAAGAAGCTATCTCGTTATTTTTTAAGTATGACGCATCATGGTTATCAAGCGCCTCAACTGGATTTAGTGAGGGATATTGATGCGATTATGACTGAAATATTGCAATTGGAATCATTTGCGAAGGCAGATCAAAATGCTTTATACGCAGCGGATACGCGTTTGCATGGATTGATTGCCAGTGTGGGATTACGTCGTAATCTTTTTCCTGATGCGGATGCCTATTTGGCTATAAAACATCTCCCTGTGGAGCCTGCTTAATGATTGCAGAAGTGAATATATTTGGCGTTTATGTGAGTGCTGCGCTCTTTGCTGCGGCGATTGCGGCGGTTTTTCATATTTTAATCCGACGATTTTTGCAATCAATTGGTTTTTATCGATTTGTTTTTCATCAAAATTTGTTTGATGTCGCTTTGTTTATCATTCTGTGGGGTGTGATGACTTTATCGATGTCCACCTTTGCAACATCACTTTCTACGGTTTTGAGTTGATTCACTATGAATACTAAATTGATGCAGTTTATTCGATTTTCCATCACGACTTTGGTGGTCATAGTTGCGTTGGTGATCGCTTATTTACTTTGGGTGCATTTCAAGGTTGAACCGTGGACACGCGATGGGCGAGTTAGTGCGAATGTGGTACAAATTGCGCCTGATATTTCTGGACTGGTGACGGAAGTACACGTGAAAGACAATCAGATTGTCAAAGTCGGAGACGTTTT
>JACMMY010000175.1 GCA_014378805.1 Moraxellaceae bacterium | reverse complement strand
TCTGATCGACGATGATGCCTGATATTTTACCTGCTTTCCGCGGCACAATGCCTTGCCAGCCAAGAGGTATTGGCCCCAAGCGAACCCCAAAAAACTTAATGGGATAGAACATCATGTTTAATGCCATCCACACATGCATCCAAGTCACAATGGCCGCAACAGGCGCGATCGTCACATAGACCCAAAAGTGCTCGCCACTCAACACATCATTGAGGCGTTCAACGAGAATTTGCCAAACACTAGAAAACATGGTAAATCCTATTCTATTGGTATAATTTACATTACTTTATAATCATGAGAGTTGCGTTAAATCACTGCGGTTTTATCGATGATAACCGTGCAGTACTTAATCTTCATTCGCGATTTTATGCTTAAAATAATCCGTAGCCCCAGCTCAAACCAAACATAATAATAGGTGTGATTTTTTGCTGATCAGCATTACCCGTTTTTTCAGTTTGAGCACCGCCTAATGAAACACTGACCGCAGTCAAACTGGTTTTGTTCAAAAATAAATATGACATTTCGATCGCTGCGCCCAAACGATTTTTTCGCACAGTGGCTACGCTGCTATTTTCGATGTGACCCGCGTAAGCACCAAAATAAATACCATTATTATTTTTTGCATTTTCATAATCGTATGGCAAACGGAAACCGACTTGTGCCGCAATATCCTTACCATCAAAGAACTGTCCAACTTTAGCGTAGACATGACCAAAATGAGTAGGCGCATCTGCGTAAATATGCAGTAAAGAATTGGTATCACCCACACCAACATAAACCTGATGCAAATCATCGATTCGCGTATGGTTAAAGCCTAAGTAATCAATGGTTGAGTCCATCGCAGAACCTGCCGAACTCAGCATACTCTTTGATTTTGTTTCTGGTGCTGCATCCTCGGCATAAACCAATGAAGTTGCTGCAAAACAACCGACCAACATGAGCGCGTTGAGAGTAGAGAATGAAACACGTGAAATAATGGATGTATTTTTATACTTATTTGACATCATTATCTTGGATCCTACCATTGATTCCATGAATTACCTCTCCATAATAGCTTTGTAATTAATCCGCAGTCTGCGACATCATTATAGATTTTCATCAAAAATCATGGGTCAAATAAGCGTTTACACTACGCTTATCTATTAAAGACACTGATTTAGACGATATGATAGTCATACGAGGGCTAACTTTAACAGAAAACACGCGGCTTTAAAGCACAAAAACTGCCAATCACGTATTCCTTAATCGCAAATCTCATCATTGCTCAGTCTTCGTTAGACAGCGCGGGTAGGGTTTACGTAATAATTTAATCAAGGAGACATGATCAGTTCGGTCGAAAATTTAGTTGACCTTCAATCTTAAGCTCATCTTTTGACATGCTCTGAATCGCGCTGTGTTCACTGAATGTAGATTGTCAGGGCAAGCTCAGATCGTTACACTTGCAGGCTTTAGAGCAGGTGAATGCCCGACTCTGTCACATCACCTGTTTGCGGCCAACCATGACGCGTTTCTCCAGAATCAAAAGACCTACCCCACTTAAAGACACTGTTAGCGAACGTGACCTATTTCGTTCGCGTATCTTTACAGCACTCATATTAGTTGTGGTCTGTTTTTGCATACTTTTAGCGCGTTATGCTCATTTACAAATCCAGCAATACGATCATTTTTCGACTGAATCTAATAAAAATAGAATCAAACTCCAAGCCATCCCTCCAACGCGGGGCTATATTTACGATCGAAATGGCATCCTACTTGCCGATAATCATCCGATTTTTACGGTAATGGTTAACTTAGATGATATGAAAGATATCCAGCAAACGCTCACTCGTTTAACACCAGTATTGGATCTGACAAAAGATGATATAGATCGCTTTACCGCACGCGCTAAAGTGACTGGTGCACAACTGAATCCAATTGCACTTAAAATAGACCTGAACGAGTCGCAAATAGCTCGCTTTAGTGAACGAAAACAAGAGTTCCCTAAAGTGTCGATTCAAACCAAAATGACACGGTTCTATCCATACGGTGATTTATTTGCGCATGTCATTGGTTATGTGGGGCGTATTAATGAAAAAGAACAAGCAACATTAGATAAAAATGCGTATGCAGGAACTGATTTAATTGGAAAAATTGGGATTGAAAAGTATTATGAGGATTTGCTGCATGGCATTCCTGGTTATCAATACATCGAAGCAAATGCGCATGGCGAAGTGATTCGGCAACTCGGCAAAACCGATGCCAAACGTGGCGATGATCTCTATCTCTCCATCGACTATGGATTACAAAAAGTTGCACACGATCAGCTTGCTGGACGTCGAGGGGCAGTCGTTGCGATGAATCCAAAGACTGGCGAAATATTGGCTTTTGTCAGTAATCCATCGTTTGATCCAAATCCGTTTATCGCTGGCATTAAATCAGAAGCATATTCGGCGCTTCGTGATGACCCAGAACAGCCCTTATTTAACCGTGTTTTGCAAGGACTCTATCCGCCCGGCTCAACCATCAAGCCCATCGAAGGACTTGGTGGCATCCATTATGGATTAATCGATTGGTCATCCAAAATTTATGATAGCGGCTCATTCCACCTACCAGGCGACTCTCACCAATTCCGCGATGACGTTAAAGGGGGGCATGGGGTCGTCGATCTCGCAAAATCAGTCGCGGCGTCATGTGATACCTTCTATTATGTTTTAGCCTATCGTCTCGGTATTGATCGAATGCACGACTGGATGACAAAATTTGGTTTTGGCAACAAAACAGGGATCGATTTACCTGGTGAAAAAAGCGGACTATATCCCTCACCCGAATGGAAAAGCGATAAACGTCACAGCAAGTGGCTGCCTGGCGAGACCATTTCGCTGGGGATTGGTCAAGGCTACTTCTTAGCTTCGCCGCTCCAACTCGCCAAAGCAACATCCATTATTGCGAACCAAGGTCATATTGTGACGCCTCACCTTTTGCTCACCACAAAAGGCCAAAAACCCTTCGTCGTACCCAATAAATTCGAGGGAATGATCGACTTTAAAGGGACTGCGGATGACTGGATCAATATGCGCGAGGCGATGGTCGGCGTTATCGAGCATGGCACAGCAGCGAGGATAGGTTATGGATTGAGGGGCTATCGAATTGCAGGGAAAACAGGTACTGCGCAGGTTGTTGGGATTGCACAAGGTAAAAAATATGATGCATCTGCGATCTCTAAACGTCAGCACGACCATGCCTTGTTTACCGCTTTTGCGCCTGCAGATGATCCACAGATCAGCATTTCAATTATTGTGGAAAATGGTGGATTTGGCGCATCCGTCGCTGCGCCGATCGCTCGCGTTATGTTTGATTATTATTTAATACAACGGATTAAAAACCCAATTAAGCCTGAACCACTGCCTGTCGATAGTGGACTCATGAGCGCAGGACTGCCGATTCACGGAGTCAGCGCGATCACTATAACTGCCGCTAAAGCAAAACCTGCACCTAAAATCGTCAATGCACAGGACTAAATCGAGATGAATCAACTTCGTATCATCGGCGGTGCATGGAAACGTCGAATCATCCGCTTTGAAAGTATCGAAGGATTGCGTCCGACACCTGATCGCGTCCGCGAAACATTGTTTAACTGGCTCATGTGGGATGTGGCAGGACGTCGCGTTCTCGATCTATGTGCGGGTAGTGGTGCATTGGGATTGGAGGCGTTATCACGTGGCGCAATACACTGCACACTGATTGAGCCTAATAAACAACAAGCGATTCAATTGCAAAGAACGCTGTCTGAACTTCAATCGGATTTAGGTAAGATTTTAAACTTAACCGCTCAAAATGCAGCTAGCAAAGTTGAAGGCACTTTTGATCTCTTGTTTTTAGACCCACCCTACTCGCTGAATTTATGGGCTGAACTCGCACAGCTTTATGATGGCAAGCTGAGTGAACGGGCTTTGATTTATGTTGAAGCGGATCGCGCATTTGAAACGCTCGGATTACCAGCGCATTGGGAGTTGAAGAAACAGACGAAGGCTGGCAGTGTGGTTGCAGGATTATTTGAAAGGAAGGTTGTTTAGAGTTTTTTAGGTCGTTCACTTATCTGTAAGTTGTTACTTAAGATCAAAAGCAAATCCTCCCCAAACCTCCTTTTTCTAAGGAGGGAGAAAAGCTCCTCCCTTTGCAAATGGGTTTGAAGCACTGCTTCAAAGGGAGGGATTTGCTTTTGACTCTAAAAAAAAGAAAATCAATAATACGGAAACCCTTCCGCCATCGACAACCCATCCTTACGCTCTTCTTCCACAATCTGGCGTGCGACAAACATAATCAACTGACGTAACCAACGATGCGCAGGATGATGATGTAAGAGCGGCCCCCAAGCCATTTTCAATTCAAACTCTGGGATGTAGAACGGTGGATCTTTGATCACAACACGCGGATGGTCTGCATTTAAACGCGCAACTCGCGTTGGTAACGTCGCGATTAAATCAGCATTTGCCGCAATCAAACCCGGTGTTTGGTAATGACGTGTAAAAATACTAATCTTACGTTTCTGCCCAATCCGCTCAAGTGCCTGATCAATCCAACCCAAGCCTCCAGATTTTTCAGGATTGACACCAAAGCCCACGCCCATACCCGTTTTACTGACCCAGATATGCTGTGCTTCTAAATAGCTTTTCAAATTGAACTGTTCAAGACTTGGGCTTTTATGATTCAGCAAACAGCTAAAACTATCGCGCCAAACCAAAACTTGATGGAAGCTTTGTGGAATTTCGTTAAAGCGATTGATCGCCAAATCGACTTTACCCTGCTCCATATCACGATAAGACACATCGGATGGCGTGAGGAAATCAAGCACTACATTCGGCGCTTCCGAACGCATGGCCTTCACTAAGCGTGGAACCAAGGTCGCTTCGGCATAATCACTGGTCATGATGCGGAAAACACGCGCACTGGTATACGGACGAAATTCAGTGCGCGGCTCTAAAATCTGAGATAAATCAGCGAGTACCTCACGAATCAGCGGCTGTAATTCGAGTGCTCGCTCAGTCGGCGTCATGCCTTCTGATGAGCGAATAAGCAGCGGATCATTGAACAAAGTACGTAAGCGACGTAAAATATTGCTCATCGCGGGCTGAGTGACACCCAACTGCTCGGCTGCGCGCGTGACATTTTTTTCTCTTAATAAAACATCAAGATAGATGAGAAGATTAAGATCAACACGCTCAAGATTCATGAAATAAATACCGAAGATTAAACTGATAAATTAGCTAAATTATGCCATAAAAAGTAGAATCGCCCAACAAGATCTGTAATAAGGTTTTCTTTTATTCTTCATTTGATCAACTTATTATCCGCACACGTAGATTTCTTATCCCGAATATCTACTATTGATAAGTTCATCGAAGCTCTCATCAGAGCAACAGTATTCAAGAAAATTTGCGATTTACGCTATTTCAAATCCCTCTACCTCCAGATAGGAAGATGTCATGACAAATTACAGCAATGCGATTGATACAATCCGCGAATTAAAAGCGAAATTCGGTAGCACTTGGGCAGATATCAGCCCTGAAGATGCAGCGCGCATGCAAATGCAAAACCGTTTCAAAACTGGTTTAGACATTGCTAAATACACCGCTGCGATCATGCGTAAAGATATGGCTGACTATGATGCTGATTCTAGCAAATACACCCAGTCTTTAGGTTGCTGGCACGGTTTTATCGCGCAACAAAAAATGATCGCGAACAAAAAATACTTCGGTACAACTGACAAAAAATACATCTACTTGTCAGGTTGGATGGTTGCAGCACTTCGTTCAGAATTTGGTCCATTACCAGACCAATCAATGCACGAAAAAACTTCTGTTCCAGCGTTGATCGCAGAAATCTACACATTCTTGCGTCAAGCTGATGCGAAAGAAATGAACGATTTGTTCCGTGCTTTGAAAAAAGCAAACGCAGCAGGCGACACAGCTCAAGCAGCTAAAATCACTGCACAAATCGACGGTTTCGAAACTCACGTTGTTCCAATTATTGCGGACATCGATGCTGGTTTTGGTAACGACGAAGCGACTTACTTACTTGCTAAGAAAATGATCGAAGCAGGTGCTTGTGCACTTCAAATCGAAAACCAAGTTTCTGATGCGAAACAATGTGGTCACCAAGCGGGTAAAGTCACTGTACCGCATGAAGACTTCATCGCTAAGATCCATGCATTGCGTTATGCATTCTTAGAAATGGGTGTTGAAGAAGGGATCATCGTTGCGCGTACTGATTCTGAAGGCGCTGACTTGACTCAAAAAATCCCTGTTTCGACCGTTAAAGGTGATTTGGCTTCTCAGTACATCAGCTACTTAGACACTGTTGAAATCGACATTGCTGATGCGCAAGACGACGAAGTTCTCATCAAGCGTGACGGTAAATTGCATCGTCCAAAACGTTTGGCTTCTGGCTTGTTCCAGTTCCGTGCAGACACACAGATCGACCGCGTTGTACTTGACTGTGTAAGCAGCTTGCAAAACGGTGCTGACTTGCTCTGGATCGAAACTGCAACGCCAAACGTTGCTGAAATCGCTGACATGGTTAACCGTGTTAAACAAACGATTCCAAATGCTAAGCTGGTTTATAACAACAGCCCATCATTCAACTGGACTCTGAACTTCCGTCAACAAGCGTACGACGCGATGGTTGCTGCTGGTAAAGACGTATCTGCATACGACCGTGCTAAGTTGATGAGCGTTGATTATGATGCTACTGAATTGGCGAAAGAAGCTGACGAACGTATCCGTACTTTCCAAGCTGACTCTTCACGTGAAGCGGGCATTTTCCATCACTTGATCACTCTGCCTACTTACCACACTGCTGCTCTTTCTACTCATGAGCTTGCAAAAGGTTACTTCGGCGATCAAGGCATGTTGGCTTATGTTGGCGGCGTTCAACGTAAAGAAATCCGTGAAGGCGTTGCATGTGTTAAGCACCAAGCGATGGCTGGTTCTGACATCGGTGATGATCACAAAGAAATCTTTGCTGGTGATCAAGCTCTGAAAGCTGGTGATGACAGCAAAAACACCATGAACCAATTCGGTGGCTAATCCCCGACTGGTTTGAAAAAAGCCCTGCTCTGTTGAGTGGGGCTTTTTTTTATGCTATACCCTAAATCAGTAAACATTACGATTTTAAAGGGATTTTTGATGGCTCACTTCTTTCCATCTTTGGAAAACATTGAGCGCCTTACGGTCGAACCTACGGAAGGTGAGTTGCACTTACTTCGAGAATTAGAAAGAAATCTGAACGATGATTATAATGTTTACTTTAATCCGTATTTGGATGGAGATCGCCCAGACATTATTATTCTTAGAAAAAATCATGGCGCGGTCATTATTGAAGTCAAGGATTGGGAAATGTCAAACTATCGCATTGACAATGATAATAGATGGTATCCGAAGAATAATTCAAAAATAAGAATGAGCTCACCAATGCAGCAAGCATTTAAGTATAAATCTCATTTGTTTGAATTACATTTACCGCTACTAGGTTTCGCTGCTATAAAAAATATTAATTTCTATAAAACCATTTCTTGTTTTGTTTACTATCATAAATTAGATAATAAAGGATTAAATTTTCTCTATGACCACAATATTACTGAAAATAAAAAATCACTAAAAGAGAAAAATAAACTTAATATTAAACGTCTTGAACGAGATAAAAATCAGTCCATCACCTACGATAATATTAAAAAATTGATGCGTAAAATTGAATCAATTAATAAAAATCCAATTTTTCAAGATCACATATATGATGAATTTACAACACTATTAAATCCGCCAAAATTTGTTGAATCTCAAGGCATAAAACGAAAATTCGATGAAGACCAATCGAAATATATCCAAAGCTCACCTAATACAAAGATTAAAATTAAAGGAGTGGCTGGAAGTGGCAAGACAACGGTTATGGCGGAAAGAGCTGCCCAGGCACACAAAAGACATCAATCTACGGTCTTAATCCTAACTTTTAATTTGTCTATAAAAAATTATATTAAAGACAAAGTTAAGAATTCATTTCGCATGAACGATATTGAATTTAAAAACGACAAAGTTGAAATCTCAAACTACCATTATTTCTTCAAATCACAAATGAACAATTTAGGTTTAGAACTCCCCATCTTTAAAGAAGTAGAAGAAGATGAGTTTAGTATTATTTCTGACGGCGATGAAGAAATTAATGATAATTTTGGCAAACTAGAAGGACTGTCTCAAGCTGAGAAGCAAGAACTATTTAATGCAAATAAGGAAGCAAAAAATGCAATTAGTTCTTTTTACTCTAGTGTGTTTAAAACAGACTACTTTAAAGGATCTGAAAATGTAATTAAATACCAAACTATTCTTGTAGATGAAATTCAAGATTTTGAGGTAGAGTGGCTAGAGATCATAGTTAACAATTTTTTAGCACCAAATGGAGAAATGGTTTTACTGGGAGATCAAAATCAGAACATCTACAATAGGATAATAAATAATAAAGACTTCCCCATTACCACTGGCTTTGGGCATTGGAAAAATTTAAAAATTTCTTATCGTATGACTGATAATAGCTTTATTGATATGCTCACGAAATTTAAAAACACTTTTATCAATGGCTATGATGATAATATAACATTCGAAAAAATCAATAATGAATTAGGCTATTCAGATATTGGATATTTCATGTTGAAAAACTCCAAGAAACCTGCTGAGGATATTTACCAAAAAATCCAAGAAAAAATGGCGGAACTACGCCTGCATCCAAATGATGTAGTAATCATTGCATCGAGCATTGAAATATTACGAGATTTGCAAAACTTAGTATATCTAAACAAAAAATCTCAAACTGATTCAACATTTGAAAGTAAAGAAGAATATGAGGAGATAGAGCAAATATACTTATCTAAAGTAAAAAAACAAAATGAAGCCCGTGAAAAAATTGAACTGCAACTCAAATCACCAAAAGATAATATTGAGCAAAATCGATTGGTAAGTGCACTCGAATACTCAAAAAAAGCGTTGCGGAGCTTGGCTATAAATAAAATCAAAAATTTAGAATCTTATCGAAAGCTCAAAAAAATACATTTCTATGCAAATTCTGGCAAGCTAAAGCTTGCTACAGTGCATAGTTACAAAGGTTTTGAGAGTCAGTGCGTATTCTTGGTAATGCAACCAAACGACGCTCCAGAAATGATTTATGCAGGTATTACCCGTTCAAGTGAACATCTCGTTGTTTTTGATTTAGAAGACCAGAAATATGCGCCTTTTTTTTAAATCCATTGTAAAAACAGATTAAATCACAATATCATTTGAACGCATACGTTGGTCTTCGTAGGTTGGTGCTGACGCAGGAAGCCCAACATGAATTACAAAAACGTCTCAACTGCGTAAGTGAATTATGCTCTTCTAATCGTTGGGCTTCGTTCCTCAGCGCCAACCTACAAATACGCCGCCCAACTTACGCACGTTACTCACCATTCAAACCATAAAATGCAACACCACCCCCACCGCCATCACATAATAAAACCTCGGCAACCACTCATAAAATGTCGCCGTCGCAACTTCGAGATGTTTTTCTTCAAGCTCTAAATGATACTTCAGCGTCGGCGCTAATCGTCCTGATTTTTCGCCCGTCCATAAAGTCTGCTTCATCGCGCTCGTTAATATCAGCTTTGATTGAGACAACGCAGCCACCATAGACCAGCCTTTCTCTAAATATCGCTGGCAGATTCGAGTGTTTCTTTTCAGTAAAACCGATGGAAAAAGATCGTGCAGATTCATCAGCGCATGAACAGGATCAATGCCTGCCTCCAATTATGCAGCGAACAGTGAATACCAATAATATTCAAATAATCGTTTAAACACGCCGACATTTCTCATGATAAGTTGTCGCTGCCAGACCTTCGCTAAGACCGAAAAAATATCAGCTTCCAACATCATATAAATTAGCTTCGTGACAATCACCATCACTATCAACCCAACGATTTCATAAAAAAAACTACCGCCTTTCGTCGCCGTGATTATCGTACCCGCAATCAGCCCGATGACGATCACCGCCTGAGAAAGTTTTAACTGTGTTTTTAATCGTTGATTGCGTTCACGTTGCCGATTCAAACGGTTTGCGATATTGATCAGTGTCAGTGGCAAGCTGCCTGACAACTCACCGATTTTTAATTGTTGCAATTGATATTGATTAAAGAAATTGTGCAGCGCCATCGCACTAACCAATGATGCGCCCTGCTGAATATCAATCAAAGCTTTGTCGCAGGCTTTTGCAAGTTGGTAATGACGATCTGCTTGGCCTTTCAAAGCAGTAAAAGCCTGTTCAGCACTTAGTCCAGACGCCAATAAAGTCGCCAGTGCACGGCACCAATGCGCGTCCATCAGAGGTTTTCGATGCTGACTTAGCAACTTCGACATAAAACTCACCATCAAATATACAGACAAACAATCATTTTGATTTCATCGAAAAATCATCTTTCAAGATATTTCATGCAATTCATATGGAGTAGAGTCATTTCAACATAACTTACTACACGTTTAACATTATTTTGTTTTTAACGAAAACAAACAATCACTGTGATGCAAGACACCCTTTATAAAAATGGAGTAACATACAAAAAGAAAAGTTAATCGCAAAACAATCAGGAGCGTTCACGTGAGTGAGAATACGACAAAAACACACTCAGACCATCAACTCCTTACTGATACAACAAAAAGCGAGACACCTAAGAGTAAGTCACGCAACAGAAGTTTGATCGGCCAAACGCTCAAACATGCACGCGATGTTGCTGACATGGCAACCGATGGCACCCGTGATATGGTTGGTGTAGCAAGCGTTGCGGCGGATGCAGCATTTAATGCTGCCGTCGTTGTGACTTCTGGCGCAGCACGCAGTGCGATAGATGCAGCCAACTTTACGACAGATGCCGTTCGCGGTGTCGTGAGCAGCACAACGGGAACAACTCGAGATGTTGCGCTCATGATGGCACGAACATTCCTCGGACGTTCCACCCTCACACTGCCTTTACCCGAAGCCCTACTTAACAAGCAAATTAAGCAGCGCATTGAAAAAAATACAGATATCGATCAAGTGATCGTGGGTTGTGGTGATGATCGTCTAAACATTACGATTAAAGGCCATTACAAACGCGCGCTCTATACGCTCAAACTGGATTTCAACGTACTCGAATGCGATGTGAGTGAACAAAAACTTCTTCGTCTGCGTCAAGTCAGTGAAAGTCTAGATTTCCAAATCCGTGATGCAAACATCGTCACCAACTGGATTGCAAAAAAAGTCAGCAGCAAAGCATTTGATATCGTAAATAACCTACCCATTCCCTCTCTGATTAATCACATTATTCGTGACATTCCGGGTATCCAACAAGAAAGCCATCGCGTGTGGAGCATTGATTTAGACAAAGCTGGGTTTATTGATTTCCTCAATAATCGCTCATGGATGCTCGAAAAATTATTAAACCTAACCGACTTCAACGTCCTGCCCGGCTTGAATATCCTCAGAGAAAGTCGAGAACTGATGTTGCAACTGGTCAATCAATTTGAGATTCGCGGATTACGCGTACAGCAAGGACGATTAGAAATACAAGTGGGTATTAGTCAGCAAGAAAAAAATACTAAATAAATGATCTATAAATAATTACACTCATTAAACTTCGTTGAAGATCGTATCGTCGTTGCAGCACGTTTCAACGAACCACAATGATATTCAATGTCTAGAATTAATATTTTTTACGACTTAAAGAAATTGTACTCAGCAGTCACGCCTCGCTTATTACACTTTAAATCATTTTATGTAATTATGGTGTAATAAATTATTGGATGCGAGTAAGCATATGACTCAACACGAACAGGCGATTCATTTCAAACTCAGCAGCGAACAACGCACAGAGCTCAATCATAAATCAAATTGGCTCGGTGCGTGGTCTGTGTTCAAAAGCTGGGCACTCATCTTCTTTGCGTTTGGCTTGAGTATTGTTTTTCCGAATCCAATTAGCTACCTGATCACCATCATACTGCTGGCTGGCGCACATGTTGGCTTGGCAATCCTGATGCATGACGCATCCCATCGCGCACTCTTTGCAAATCCACGCGTGAATGATTGGGTTGGTGAATGGCTTTGCGCCAAACCAATTTTTCAAAGTTTAGAAGGCTATCGCAGTTATCACATGGCGCATCACCGATTGGCTGGAACGCTTGAAGATCCTGACTTAGTCATGACCAAAAACTATCCTATCTCTAGAGCTAGTTTTCGCAGGAAAATACTGCGTGATATCTCAGGCGTCTCAGGCATCAAAACCTATGTCGGTTTAACCTTGATGCACGCTGAACAATTGAAATACATGCTGAATGGTCAAGTGATCGCCAATGAAAATGCGCCGCATGGTTTTATTGCGATTAGCAAAACATTAGTCAGAAATCTTTATGCGTTTGTTATTACGAACATCGTGATTTTTGCTGTGTTATGGGCGCTTCATGCACCGTGGATATATTTACTGTGGATTACTGCGCAACTGTTCCCGTTTCAGGTTTTCTTACGCGTTCGCCAGATCGCAGATCACGCGGTCGTGCCTGACAGCTTAAGTAAAAATCCACTGCTGCACGCACGCTCTACAACTGCAGCATGGTGGGAAAAATTGTTATTTGCGCCGCATCATGAGCATTATCATTTAGAGCATCACTTAGTGCCGACTGCACCATCATGGAATTTGCCCAAACTCCATAATATTTTGGTTGAGGCGAATGCCTTGCCCGAAGGTTCTCAAAGCAATGGATATGCAGCGGTTTTAAGGAAGGCTGTATTGCCAAAAACATCGCTTTAATGACTCAAATTTAATCATAAAAAAACCTTACTGATTAATGCCAGTAAGGTTTTTCTTAATAAAACACGACTCAAACTTTTAGATTAGCAATTGCCTTTCTTTGCTTGACCCGGTGGGCAGAAGCCACCACCACCTGAACTTGAGTGGGTATGTACTAATGGATCAACCACAACAGCACCATTCGGGGTATACACTGCACAGCTTGCCAACCATACACTCGCCGACAAAACAGTGAATATTTTTAGCATTTTCATATCGCGCTCCAAGCACATTAATGTGTTGTGATAACATTCCACAAACTATATTAGCCCAAGAATATCGTCATATTAACTTAAGAATTAAGCCAAATCTTTGAAGATCATACACGCTGAGCCGATAAATGACACGTTGCTATCCATTAATTCCATTCTCCGAAGCACAAAATACGGACAAAACCGAGTATTCTGTGACTGCTTTCGCATTCCGTCAGGCTGCCATTCTCACCTTAGAATTCCTAATCAGTGATCCTTGTCATCAAATCATTTGGCCTGAAACGCAAAACCTTGAGCGACAAGACTATATATGGGAAAGCACCTGTTTTGAGGCTTTCATAAGTCCGCCAAATCAAAGCAACTATTTTGAACTGAATTTGTCCCCATCCCTTGCATGGAATCTCTATAGGTTTACAG